>CAYWLT010000027.1:0-16920 GCA_964459295.1 uncultured Thermodesulfobacteriota bacterium | reverse complement strand
TTTCACTGAAATGGCCAGCAGCACCAGCGGAATCAGAAGGGCGGTCAGGCCCATCAGCTGAAAGAGACCATCCGCCAGGTATGCGCCCACCAGCCCGCCCCAGTTGTTCACCCTGCCCGGCGGGGAAGAATACGCGGTGTTGAACGAGCTGTCTGCGGGATTATAGGAACTGAGGCAGCATCCCGCAAACACCGCCAGAAACAGGCAGCAGACGGCAACGATTTCTCTTCTCACCCTTGGTTTTTTATCTGATGCAGGCATAACACCTTCTCATTCGGCATGCGTTGATAACAGCATAAATTCGCTAAAATTTTAATGTATAAGCACTCTTTAGTCAACAGCTAAGTAACGGCTGATATATAACTCGTGCTTCAGCTTTTTTGACTCCGGCTGAAAAATGGCAATATGAATTAAAACACCACGATCCCTTCTGCAGGGGCGACCGGTCCTCCTTACATGAGATGGGAACCAGAGCCAACATTTTACTTGTTTATTGCGCACCATGCTGGTATAAAAAAACCCGCAGGCACGCCAATCCCTGCAATCATCTTTTGACGGGAGAGCCAGCCATGAAAGCATGGATACCGATTACACTTTCGACACTGGTGTGTCTCAGCGCGCCGCTCATTGCATCCGCCGAAGAAGCGCCGGAAAAACCATTTCTCACCAAGCCGTTTACCAAACTGGCGCGCGGCGCGGTAAATATGATAAGCGCGCCGCTTGAAATTCCCAATCAGATGTACATCCTGTCAGACCATGCCGACGAAAATTCGCGCTACGGTGTTGAAACCGCCGCGGGCGCGATTGAGGGATTGTTCACCGGGACAGGCATTGCCCTGTGGCGCTTTGTGGTCGGCGCATACGACTTCATCACCTTCCCCATCCCCGTCTATGAAGCCGGCCTTATCGATCCGCCGTACATCACCGTTTCATATGAAGTGTATTATGAAAGGCCGCCGGCCGCCGCGACCGCCAAGGAGGGCGACCGGTCTCCGGCAACATCTGAGGTGGAGGAAAGCACGCCGCCATCCGAACCCGGCGGCAACAACACCGCTCCGCCATCTTCTTCCGGCACGCAGGATACCGTCCCCGTTCCCGCCCCTGAGTATCATTAAAGAATCGCACACTCCTCGTGCACATCACGTACCCGAGCGGCGGCTTTTTCAAAAAGCGCTTTACTTTTGAGCATAATCTGCTAAAGTGCAGTCGTATTTTGTTTCAACCCACGCACCGGCTGGCGGTTGCAAACGACCATTTGTTTCGCGGCTCAATGGAGAGTCGCTGTTGAAAAGCTTGAGGAAAACCATTATTTCAACCGCCTGCTAGGCAAAGGACGTCGTTCCGTTTGAAACCGTTTCTCGGGATCAAGATAAATACAAAGCTCCAGGAAGGACTGGACAAGTCCAACCCGCTCAACCGGTTCTACTTTCAGGATGACAATCCGGAGTTTCTGCAGATTATCACCATTGATCAGGACAAATACATAGGGAAGTTTGTTGAGCAGGGCGCGGGATACCGGGCGATGGAGGACATCTGCCGGAACATCATCAGCATAATGCGCAAGCTCTGCCCCGACATGTCAATAACCATCGACAGCATCAGAGTGCTTGCCCCGAGCCATCCGGATGCACAGGACGCCCGATGAACGGCGGCACTCCGGACAGGGAAGGAGAGAGGTTACCATGAAGGTGCTCGATAAAAGGATAATCGGCCGAATGCAGGATGACGAACGCAGGCAGTATGAGCAGGAGCTGTCTGGCAATCTGCCCGATCTCCTTGAGTGCTCGGAATTTGTTGACTCCCACCTTCTGACAGCGCAGCTCCCCTCCCGGAAACAGAAGGCGAACGACCGACAAGAGAGCGGAGGGTACGAACAGGCAGAGCAGCAATAGCCTGCCGGGCCGCTTGCTCCTCTCGAACGCGCACCAGCAGACAGCACGGCATTTAACCCTGAGGCGGTGAAAGCAGATGCTCCGCAAAAGGCGTTTTTTTCAGGTTTCTGCAATGGCGCTGCTCAGCGTCTGTGCCTCCTGTCAGACAACCGGGCACAAGCCCCTGTTGAGCGAGGCGGTCATTGCCGCTGCCGCAATATATGAATCCCCGGAGGACCGGCAGCTTGTCCTCAAACATCAGGACAGCCTCAACGCCATTTTTCAGGGAATCAGGAAACGCTTCAGACCGTCCAAACTGGAATTTTTTCTCATCTCGGGTATTTGCTTCCGCAAGCTCCAGATCAAGAATCGAAATGACACCTATCTCTCCATCAACACCAGGAGTTCCACCACATTCAAAGACGGCAAAACTTCGTTTGAAAAACGGGCCGCCTCCGTCTTTGCCGAATACAGCAAGCCGCTGCTCGCCATCGCGGCTTCAGAAAAGGCGCTGTTGGAGGATGAGGATGTGGCGGGAATAATGATCGGCACGCGCTGGGGCGTGCAAAAAAACATAAAGGACAAGTATCGCTACGTCACCCATGAAGAGATGATTCTAGTCGTGCGCAAGCAGGAAATTCATGAATTCGTCAACAATGCCCTCACCGACCAGCAGTTGCTGGACCGGAGCACCGTTATCGCTCTCAGTGAAAGTGAAAGCCCGCGCGAGATTACGCTAACCCTGGAGTAAACCGGGTCCCCGGTTGACCGGCCGCCCCCGCGTGTTATGCGAGGTCGCGCGAGCCCGGTCAACGCCACGGCACGAAAATCACACGCTTGATCATCGTTCCCGAATACCACAAGGAGAAGACAACGTGAAAATCAGACTTATCGATCCCGCCCCGAAGGACAACCTGCTGATGCAAACCAACAAGGACATCAAGTCCTACTGGTTCGCCCGCCTCAGCCTTACCACCATCGCCGCGCTGACCCCGCCGGAGATTGAAGTTGCCATCACCGACGAGAACGTCGAGGAGATTGATTTCAACGAGGATGCGGATCTGGTCGGGCTCACCGCGATGACCATGCACGCCATCCGGGCCTATGAAATCGCCGACCGCTTCCGGGCGCGCGGCATCACCGTGGTCATGGGGGGACTGCACGCGTCAAGCCTGCCCCACGAGGCGAAAGAGCATGTTGACGCGGTGGTGATTGGAGAGGCGGAGGGGGTCTGGGCACAGTTGCTGGATGATTTTCAGGAGGGGCGGCTGCAACCGTTTTATCAGAGTCAAAGCTTCTGCTCCCTGAAGTCCCAGCCCCACCCGCGCCTCAACCTGCTCAAGAAGCAGCACTACTGGACCATCAACTGCGTGCAGGCCACTCGCGGCTGCCCCTTCAGCTGCGACTTCTGCTCGGTCGCCCAGTTTTTCGGCGACACCTACCGTTACCGGCCGGTCGACGACGTCATCGCGGAAGTCAAACAGCTCCCGCCGGGCTACTTCACCTTCGTGGACGACAACATCATGGGCAGGCCCGCCTACGCCAAGGAGCTTTTTCAGAAGCTTGCACCGCTCAAGCGGGTGTGGACCAGCCAGGGCAGCCTGACCATGGCCAAGGATACCGAGCTGCTGCGGCTCGCTGCTGCGAGCGGCTGCTATGCCCTGTTCGTGGGCATCGAGTCCCTTACCCAGGATAATCTGGCCGCCATGAACAAATCCATCAACAACGTGGCGCGCTATGAAGAGGCCATCAGGATAATCCACGATCACGGCATCATGATCGTGGGAAGTTTTATCTTCGGATTCGACCATGATGACGATTCGGTGTTCGAGCGCACGGTGCGATTCTGCGAGCGGAATAAAATCGACCTTCCCATATTTTTCATCCTGACGCCCGTCCCCGGCACCCGGCTCTATAAAAAGATGGAGGAGGAGGGGCGCATCCTGCACCGGGACTGGTCTCGCTACAATGGTTCAAACGTGGTATTCAAGCCAAAGCTCCTGTCCGAGGAAACCCTGTTCAACGGCTACAGCTGGGCGTTCCAGGAGTGCTATTCCTACCGTTCCATCGCCCGGCGCATCCTGATGCCCCCCCAGAAGAGGGTCATCCCCGAGCTGGTCAGTAATTACGCCTTCCGCCGGATGGCGATGCGCGCCCCCAAAGGCAGGGTGACCATCGTTTCCCGGCTGCTGGGCGGATTGAACACCTCCATTCCCATCCGGGACAGGAAAAATCTCATCCCCACGGTGGTGGACGCCACCTTTGCCAAGGGTCAGGAGGTGCTGAAGAGCGCTGGCCGGCTGCTCAAGGTCAAGGCCACCCACAATGAGCGGATCCGAACTCTCTCGGTCAAGCTGGAAGGATCGCTTGATCGGAGCGCGGCAAAAGAGCTGTTCAAGCGGCTTCGCTATTTTCTCAACAAGGGACAGCGCAAGATCGTCATCGACTTCAAAGGAGTGGAGTACCTTTCGCCCAAAGCGGCCAACCTGCTGGTGATGAAAAACTTAAGCAGGCTGTTCAAGAAGAGAAACCAGATCGAGATGCGCAACTTCAGCCAGATTGCCAACGGCGCGTTCACCAATATCAGCAACCTCATTTCCGGCGATCAGGGTTCCCCCCTTCCCCGGGAAAGCGATTCACAGCCCTCCGCCGAACAGACCTGATCACTGCAAGGGCAGCAAAAGATTACTCGGCCGCAGGTAAACTCCCGGATTCGCGGGAGGCCAAAACGCAACACAGCCCTGCCACCAAGAACAGCAGGGCTGTTTCAATTACGGTTCGGGGAATTTATAAAAAAACAATGTTGCTTCTTGCCACCGGCTCTACTTTACCACCTTCTTCAGCTCGGCGCCCGCCTTGAACTTGGGAACCCGCCGCGCCGCAATGTTGATCACTTTTCCGGTCTGGGGATTTCTGCCTTTGCGGGCCTTGCGCTTGGCAACCGAAAAAGTCCCAAAGCCGATCAGCGTGACGCTCTGGCCCTTTTTAAGGGTCTTGGTGATTTCGTCGATCGCGCCGGCGAGTGCCTTGGTGGCCGCTGCCTTACTAATTTTTGCATCTTTTGCCATTCGTGCGACTAATCCTGCTTTGGTCATAGATCCCCCCTTATATTAAGTTAGAAGCATGCTGCATGCCCGTTAACCGGCTCTTTTATAGCACGCATGGCGCCTCTTGTCAAAATTTTTCACAGCATGCCTATAATCTGCAGCCGTCTTCATGTCCCATGCTTCCAACCGCACGATGTACGGAGCCGTTCACAGCATTGTCGGTGAAGGCCTGATCAAATAAAATTATCCCGCCTGAGTTTCTCTATATTGTATCACGCATCGGGCCGTGAGCCACACCACTGTGCGACCCACGGCCCGTAAGGCACCTTCGCATTCTTTAAAAACCTTCGATCAGCGACGCCGCCGCTCTTAGGAAAAGCGTGCGGTGAGATCGCGGTAAGCGGCCTCAAACCCCTCGCTCTGCAGCGACGCATGAACCTCACCCTGCGGCCCCCCCGCCTTGAGCGTCTGGCGTATGGTGTCAGCCGCCAGCTTGTCCAGCCGGTCCGCCGGAAAGTCCTCGCAGCCGAGCGAGCAATTAACCAGCTCCGCCAGCTTCTGTTCGCTCAGTTCCGGCGCGGTCAGGGCAAAGATGGGACATATTCCCAGTATGTAGGCCAGCGCCTGTCGCTTCATCCACCAGGCTGCCTTGTCCGCCGCCGATCCCTTGACTCCGAATGCATCCCAGGAAGCAACCACCGGCATGGGGGGCACGGCGTTGCTGAACACCCCGGCGGCCTGAACCAAACCAATCTCCAGAGAAAGCTTGAGCGGCCAGGGGGAAACCCCGAAGAAATGGGCAAGTCCCGCATCCTTAACCCCGCCGGCCGACTTGGCCAGTGCGCTGAGCTTCTCGGTTGCGGACGGCAGGTCCTTCGCACCCTGCGCCTTCACCAGCTGCGCGGCGCCGGACGGCTCCAGTCCGAGCCGGAAGCACTGCTCCAGCGCGGCCGCGGCATCCGCGCCCAGGAAGCCGAAGCTTAAAAGTCCTGAAAGGTCGGTCACCATGCAGCCCGGCTCATCCACGCCGGACATGGCCATGGTGTTGGCAGGCTCCCGGTATTTGACAAAGGTGTTGCAGGCGTAGAAACAATTATAGCAGGCATTGTTGCGATGGGTGATGGAGTCGAGCGAGTCTCTGGACAGCTGGTCCTGGGGAAGTGAAGCTATGGTTTCCTTGAGCCCCCGCCTGTCTTTCAGCGTCCCCCCGGTTATCTCCTTCATCAGGCCGGTGCACCGGTCAAAAAATCCGTCGGCCACTTCCAGCATGCCCAGTCCCCGCAGCGCCACCGCCTTTACGTTCTTCTCTCCAAAGACCTTCCCCAAGGCCGCCTTGTCCTTGCTGCCCCAGTAGCTTTCCGATACCTGCGCCAGCGCCGACTTGCTTTCTCCGGCCGGCCCTATGCAGATAACCTGCACCTGGTCGTCACCATAGGTCTGGCGAATGGCATCAACCGTTTCCCAGGTGCTCTTTCTCCACACGTCCGCGGAGTCTTCCACATCCGCCAGGCCGTCGTGCAGCCACAGCCGCACCGGCTTTGCCGACGAACCGAGCATCACCACGAAATCAAAACCGGTCAGCTTCAGCTCAACCCCGCTCTGCCAGGTCAGCGGCACGTGGCAGACGCCGCCGTTGAGCGGGCTCTTGAAGGTGACCACCCCGAGACAGGCGGCGGGAGCGAAGGTCGCGGTGAAAAGGCCGGTACCAAGTATCACCGGGTTGCGGTCGGCATACTTCTGGTACAGCTTGAGGTTGAGCGCCGCTCCTCCCAAGCTCTCTTCAACCAGGGCCTCGTCGAGGCTCTCGTTGGAGGTCTCACCTGTATCAAGATCAACTAAGAGAATGGTACCGTTGTAATTATTTGCAAAATCCATACTTCCTCCTCTCACCTGATAATTATCATTCGCATCATCAATGACTGATGTAACAGAGCCTTACTTTGTTAAAAAAAGATTTACGATACCCCTCAGCCTGGTGGTGTTGTTTCATAATGTCATTCTGAGGCGTCAGCCGAAGAATCTCTGATTTTCAATGTATGGTGCATTAGATTCTTCACGGAGTTCATCCTGAGTGATTAACGGAGATTCTTCGCTTCGCTCAGGATGACAAACGAATGACGGCTATTCCACGCTGAACACGCCCTGCGGACAGACACGTATACAGAAGGGGGTTTCCTCCCCCTCGCAAAGATTGCAGGCGACGCGGAGCAGAATCGGCTTGCTGCTGGCCGATGCCCCCTGGATCTGCTGTCCCGGCTTAACCACCTCCGGACCTTCGGGGCGGGCAAGCAGAAGATTTTTGGCCCTTTTGACCATGGCCCCGTAGTAATTCTTTTTTTCCTCCCGGGAAAACATGATGCTCGAACCGATGGGCGAGCTGGTGCCGTCAAAGTGGTAATTGCAGGCAAACTCACATGCCTTGCAGGCGGTGCATTTCAAGCTGTCAACTTTCAGTTCCATAGGTTACCTCTCTCTGTTCATTATCGGATAATATGAGTTTTACCTCAACGCCTCAGCCGTTTCCTTCGATCGGGTAATTATGCGGCGGATTCGAGACTGTCCGGGGGTCAATCGCCTTCTTGATTCCTCCCAACAGCTTTCCGTAGTTGGAGAAAACCGTTCCCGCCATCCCATGATAGGGACCGCCCAGGAAGGGACCCACCCCCCCCTCGATCTTGCGGGAGAGATCCTCCTTCATCATGCCCATGAGCTTCTGCATAAGGTCGCCCAGCGCCTCGGGCGATTTTTCAACCGGGAAATCCGTCTCCGCCGAACCGAAATGGCCCATGTCAAAGGTGGAGATCCAGTCGGGCCCGTCGCTGTCCAGTATGGGCGGGCTGAACTTTTCCACCCAGCGCACCCCGTCACCGCACACACCGATCGAACTGTTGATGGTGTCAAAGGGCAGCCGCAACGCGAGAAAGGTGCCGGAAGGCCGCATCATGCGGGATCCGTTGGTATCGCGTATCCAGTTGTTGGCGGTGCGGGGAACCCACTTGTCAAAAATCTCCTGGGGAATAAGGCTTCCCTTGGTCTCCCGGATGATGTCCTCGAGCACCCGCTTTTCATACTCCAGCTGCTTGGCCGAGGTAAAGCCCCACAGGCACACTTCAACCGCATACTTGCAGTGCTTCTGCCACACGCCCTCCTGCCAGGTTTCCCAGTATTCCTGATTGGAATTGGCCCACCACCAGTTGAAGTAAACCGTGGGCAGCTTCTGCAGCACCCCGCCGATCTCGGCCCGGGCGATCTCATACATGGCATGGGCCGCCTTCTCAATGGACGGATACTTGATGATGTACCACTGGAAGCGGTCGGGCGGCAGGGTGGAGGTGTGGTTGGGAATGATCCCCTCGCAGGGGAATACCTTGGGGCCGGGATAGGGATGCAGCTTGACGGCCATCTTGGTCACCATCCCCACGCCGCCCATGGCCCCGGCGAGCCCGCGCAGCATGCCCCGCAGATCGGTTCCCGGTCCCTCGCCGAAGAAGCGCCCCGCAGGATCAGCAGCCCACGCGCCGGTTCTTAAAATTTCACCGCCGGGCAGCACCCACTCCATGGCCAGTATATTGCGGTTGCCCACACCCACGCGATGGCCCACCCCCCACATACCCTGAAAGACGTGACCGGCCAGGGCCGATGACTGGGAGCTGGCCTCGGGGGTGCCGATATAGAGGCCGCGCTGGTTGGCCTCGGCCAGAAGCTGCGCCAGGGTCACATAGGGTTCGATGACCGCATACATATTTTTATTGTCTATTTCCAGGATGCGGTCCATCCGCTTGGAGTCAATTATCAGGGTCCCCGGGCGGTTGGGTGCGGTGGTGAGCGACCACTGGCTGGATCCCAGGGGTATGAAGGGCACATTATAGCGGTTGCAGATCCTGATTACCTTCTGGACCTCCTCGGTTCCGTTGGGGAGCGTCACAAACTCCGGGAGCACCGGATTCAACACGCCCGGCGGCAGCCAGTCGCGGTGATATGCCATCATCACCGAAGCGCTGTCCTCGACATTTTCCTTTCCGATGGCGGATCGCAAGGCCTCCAGAATGATCGCATGTCGTTCTTTGTCCATGGAGCACGTCCTTTCGCTGGCAGGTTGTTAAATATTCCTCCCCCGGCTGTTCAAAGGCTCAAAGGGGGAGGGGCTTTTGAGCCACAAACCCGATTCGCGTTTTGCAACAGTTCGCTAGAGCGCCCTGACCATTAAATCGGTCAAACTGGCGATGCCGATCTTTTCCTCCATGCCTTTGACCGCGTTGCCCAGGTTGGACTCGCACCAGGGGCAGCTTGTAGCCAGCACCTGCGCGCCGGTGTCCTTGGCCTCCTCCAGGCGTTCAAGCGCCGTCCACTGGGCAAAATCCTTGAAGGCGGTGAAAACGCCGCCCCCGCCCCCGCAGCACCAGGCATACTCCTTGATCCGCTCCATTTCATAAAGCTCGATACCGGGAATCGCCTTGAGAATATTGCGCGGCTGCTCATAGACCCCGTCAATCTCCTTGCCCGGCACATACGGACGCGACAGCCGGCCCTGATGGCAGGGATCGTGCCAGGTCACCTTGAGCGGCACTTCCTTTTTGAACTTGAGTTTTCCCGCCTCGACCAGCTGATCAAACAGTTCGGTGATGTGGAGCATCTCAAAGTGCTTCTTGAGGTTGAAGCGGTCGTACTCCTCACGGATGGTGCTGTAACAGCCGGCGCAGGGCGCCACCACCGTTTTGACCCCGAGATTGTTGAAGCGCTCCACATTTGTCCTGGCCAGTCGCTCAAATTCCGAGAGGACCCCGATCTTCTCCACCGGGCTTCCGCAGCACAGCTCCTGGGATCCCAGGATCCCGAAATTCACCTTGGCCTTCTTTAAAATGGTCGCCACATTGCGGATGGTTTCCCTGAGTTCCTCGGAGAGTCCGTAGGTACAACCCACGAAGAGCAGCACCTCCGCCTTTTCGGTGTTCAGGTCCTTGATCTCCATGTCCTTGGCCCAGGAATTTCTCCGGGCGCGCGGCTGTATCCACACGTTGTCATAGTTCCGCACGCTGTCCACCAGCGGCTGGTGATCAGGCAGCACGCCCAGCGCCTTGACATACTCCGCCCGCATCCACTTCTGCAGCTTGAGCACCTCGGCATCCCGGATGCGCTTATCCATGGCGTCGCATCCGCCGCAGAGGGTGCAACGGAAGAGAATATCCTTGATGGCGGGATCATCGCTCCATTTCATCTTGCCGTCAATAACCGCCAGCGCCAGATCGCACTTCCCCTGGGCAGAATACGCATCATAGAGGTAACGCTTGTGCTGGGGGCAGATGCGGGCGTACCGTGCGCTCTTGACCCTCCAGGAATCGATCCACTTGCAGCAGGAACAGCGGGAGCAGTTAAAGGCCGTCCACCGGGGATCAAATGGTTCATCGATGGGATACTTTAAATAGCGCGGATCCTTTGGAAGGAGCATCTCTTTTTTCTTAACCATCGAACTGGCCTCCTTTAATAGCAGAGTTTGCCGGGATTTAAAATGAAGTTGGGATCAAAAACCTTCTTCACTTCCTTCAGGGTGGCGGTGTAGGTTGTCGCCCTCCGGTAAACCATATCCGCCCAGATGCCGTAGGGCCGCGAGAAAAAGCCGCCCATGGCAATAAGCTCCTCGCTTAAGTACCGGTATAGCGCTTGCGTCTTATCCCGCTCCTGGCCGGAGGCGAGATTGCAGGGAAAGCTGAATTCCAGATGGCAGGCCCTGCCCCGCTCCAGCGGCTGCAGGTAGACACCCACCTCCCGGGCCGGGTAGCCGAACTTTGTACAGCCCTCCATCACTTTCCGGTGAAATTCACCGGCGCGGTCCATGGTGGTTATGAAGAATATGTCCTGGGATGACCCCTTGTAGCGGGTCTTCCAGTAGCTGTCCTCCTGCTGGGGTGAGCGGAGCTTTTCGATCATGATGTCCTGCAGGCCGGCGATTCCCGCGACGGTGGCGGCGGGCTGGAACAGCAACTCCGCGGCGATCTCGTTGAGCGCCTCTTCCTCGTAGGCAATCCGCTCAAGCGGGCGGCGCGGCGCGCCGGCGATCACCACCGTCAGGATGTAGGGCGGAAGCTTTTCCCGGTAGTCTTCAAAATCTTTCGGCCACTCATCCGCCAGCAGCTGCGCCAGGTTGAAGCTGTTCAGTAGAAAGCACTCGTTGCCGACATGCCTGCGCTGTATGCGGTAGATGGGATCCACCGCGTCCTCTATTTTTTTAAAGGGGATGAAAAAGACCTTCTGGTGCTTCGGCCGGTATTCCGTCTTAATGTTAAGCCAGGTAACGATTCCCAGCGTTCCCTGGGCCCCCTGAAAAAGGCGGTAAAAGTCGATTCCCGGTCCCTCCGGGTAGGCCTCCTCGGTATTGGCCGCCGAGGCGGTTCCCGTCTTGAAAACATCGCCCTGGGGAAGGACAACCTCCATGGTCAGCACCGGATCGCCGTATTCATATTTGGGAATAAGCATGGGGTTCCGCTCCAGGCTGGAGGTCAACGCCGACATCCGGGGGTGGGGAAAGAGGGGGAGAAGCGGCATCTGGTCGTGCTCCTTGAGGGCCGCCTGCAGCTGTCCCCAGGTCACCCCGGGCTCAATCTTCACCTTGCGGTTCAGGGCGTCAATCTGGACGATCTTATCCATTCGTCTCATATCCACCACAATGCCGCCCTGCTCAGGAATGGCCGCGCCGTTGAAATGGACGCCCGAGCTCGACGGTATGAGGGGCACCAGGTGCTTGTTGGCCAGCCTGACCACCTGCTGGACCTCCTCGGTATTCTTGGGCTTGACTATGCAAGACGGTCTGCGAGGGAGGGACAGGCTCAGATCCTTGGAATGAGCTTCGAGGGTTGGCTCATCATCCAGAACGAATTTTTTGCCGACAATCGCTTCCAGCCCATTTTTTAACATAATTTTCCTCCATGCAGTTAAGACAAATTCTTCACTGACGGCCGCCGAGTACAGCTATGGAATGGCACATTTCCCTTTTGTTTGTCAAGCTAATTATCAAATTCCCGGGGGAATGCTCTGGCGCCCGGAAAATGCTCCTGCGCTGTCTGTTTTTTTCCTGTTTTATCATCAATCGCAGCCCGCAGGAAATGGGGACGCCATTAAAAGTCCGGGCACCTCTAAAATCACCTTGCAACCGCTTGCGGTCATTCCCGTGAAAGCGGGAATCCATGAAAATCAACTATATGGATTCCCCGATCGCGTAGTGGAATGACAAGCAGAAGACTAATTAGAGATTCCCCTTATCTTTCGGTTGACACACCCGATGAACTTACCTATAGTTAATAGTGTAGTAGGCTTGCAAACGATCTTTTTGCTCATAGACGCTGTCCCTCTGCATTATTGCTTCAAATGTTCACATCGCGCATTCCGCACCAAGGAGGTGAATGATCGCCTGTGGATAGTGCCGCGCCGTGGCTAACTCTCTGAGTTGCCCATATCGCTCGGACCACTGCCATGCATTTGCCCGCGCTTTCCACAATGCTATCACTGCTATTCTTCCATCAACAAGGATATGCCCGTCGCCAAATTTTTTCAGTGACCGCCCGCGCAATCAACCGATGCTTGCAGGGTCAAATCTGAGAATTTACCAGCCGACGGCTGGTTGTTAGGGGCATCCATCTTGAGAAAGGAGGTTAGCATGAAGGCAAAGAAGAGCAGAATTTTCCATGTGAGTCGGTATGCCGTTCCGGCGCTGGTGCTCATTTTGCTCGGCGGCGTTTCATCCCCCGCGAAGGAGATAAAATTCCCCATTCCTTCCTACGAAGGGGAGGAACTGGCCAAGGTGAGGGAATGGGAAAAAACCTGGGTGGGGAAAAAGGTAACCACGGCGGAGATAGACCAGGTCAAGGACCTTTTGCCCGAAGCCGTCTATACTATCATGACAAACCCCAAGGAGTTCGGGGCTGCGGGTGATCTGTGGTTCACGGTGGTGCCGTACCGGGAATACCAGGTATCCCCCGGTTTGATCGAGGCGACCAAGCAGTACGCGCCCACGGCTCAATTCGATGCAAAAATGGCCTTGGCAGATTACGGCAAGACGGCGGGCATACCGTTTCCCCAGCTGGATGTATCCGACCCGGTGCTGGCCGGCACCCAGGCCGCCTGGAATTTCGATGGATATACGCACGGGGACGGCACCTATCTCAACCAGCATCCGTGCAGTATCGTGGACTGCCGGACGAGGTTGGAGCGGGCTGCGGGGCAGATTCGCTGGATGATGTACTGGTCGGGGAGGACCGATGTCGCCCCCAAGCCGGATCTTCCCAAGAATGACCGAAGGATCCACCGGACCTTTTTCCAGAGAAACACCGCGCCGCCCGATTTTGCCGACACCACCATCCTGGAAATCAAGTACCAGGACACGACCAGGGATTGCGATCTCTACGTTTACACCGCGATGTTTCGCCGCATCCGGCGTTACAGCACCAGTCAGAGAAGTGATATGGTCGACGGAACCGACTTGATTTTTGACGACAACCAGGGCTGGTACACCCATATGAATATCAATAAGTACAAATTGATCGGACAGAAGGACATGCTGGTCTGCCGCCATTTGGAAGAGCCCTACAAAACCTTGAGCCGCGTCACCGGGCAGGGGGTATGGGACGGAGTTCCCCGGGAGCGGACCAAATGCTGGGTGGTGGAGGCGGTTAACCGCGATCCCAACTATATTTACAGCAAGCGGGTCTGGTACCTTGATCCGGAAAACTGGCAGATGAACGAGCAGGAGATGTATGACCGCCAGGGCCGGCTCTGGAAGCTTCTGGAGCAGTTTTACTGTGAATATAAAATGGTTGAAGCGGAGGGCATGGCGACCCACGTGAATGGAGAACAAACCATCGATCTCATCAGGCGCCATGGCAGCGCGGCACAGTATGAGATTTACAAAGTGGGAACCACCCTTGATCCCAAGATTTTCACGGTATCCAATCTGCAGCAACTGAGCTACTGAGGATGGGACGCATGAAGCAATCTCGCATGCAGGGTAAGATAAATATTGGATGCCTCATCATAACCCTGCTCCTCATCGCCGGGGGCTACGTGGGCTTTAAATTCGGCAAGGTCTACATGGCGAAATATTTTCTCGACAAGAAGATCTTCCAGATCGCCGGGGATGCGGCCCAGGACTGGAAGGCAAAAACCTATCCCACGAATCGGGATATCGCCGAAGCGGTGCTGCTGGAGGCAAAAAGCCGCGGCGCCGACATGGACATCGATGATATCACGGCCGAGCGCGACGACCGGACGGTTACCATCCAGGCAACCTGGGAAGGAGACATCGTGCTTCCCTATTACACCCATCACTTCGTTTTTACCTTTGACCACACCCGTAGGATCGAATGATACCGGGGCAGCCGCACCGCCTGCATGCCGCGGGCACTAACCGGTTGCTTAAGAAGCGTTTTCCTCGGGCGGTTCAAAGGCTCAAAGGGGAAGGGGCTTTTGAGCCACGCATCCGACCGGCGTTTTGCAACAGCCCGCTAAACCTCCACACCAGGTACAAGTGATGTCCGGGAGACCCACCCTCTTTCTCATCGACGGCAGCTCCTATGTCTACCGGGCATTCTTCGCCCTCCCCTTTCTTTCCAACTCAACCGGCCGGCCCACCAATGCCGCCTACGGCTTCACCAGCATGCTGCTCAAGGTGATCAACGACCATCATCCGGAGTTCCTGGCCATCGCCTTCGACACACCGGCGCCCACCTTCCGGCATGAGGTGTACCATGCATACAAGGCCAACCGACCGGAGATGCCCGATAACCTCATCCCCCAGATCCCCCTTATCAAGGCGATCGTGAAGGGGTTCAACATCAGAAGCCTCGAACTGGAAGGTTTCGAGGCGGACGACATCATCGCCACCATCGCGCGGGCCGAGGAGAAAAAGGGCATGGATGTCTGCGTCGTCAGCGGCGACAAGGACCTCCTGCAGTTGGTCACCGAGCACATCACGGTCATCGATACCATGCGCGACAGGCGCTTTGACCCGGCCGGCGTCATCGAACACCTCGGGGTACAACCGGAGCGGGTGGTGGATTTCCTGGGCCTGGTGGGAGACGCTTCGGACAACGTGCCGGGGGTGCCGGGCATCGGCAAAAAGACCGCCATCAAACTGATCGGGGAATTCGGCAGCATCGAGAACCTGCTCAAGAATGTTGACAAGGTCGATTCCCGGAAGGTGCGTGAAAATCTCATCGCCGGCAGCGACAAGGCGCTCCTGAGCCGGCGGCTGGTGACCCTCGACAGCGCCGTCCCGCTCACCTATCGCACCGAGGATCTGAAACCGGCAGATCCCGACCGGGAAACGCTGAAGGAGCTGTTCAAGGAGCTTGAGTTCACCACCTTTCTCCAGGCCATAACCCCAAAGGCGGCCGCCGCCCCCTGCCACTGCCGGCCGGTGACCACCCGGGATGCATGCCTGCAGGTGCTTGCGCGCATTAAAGCGTCAGGCCAATGCGCCCTCAACTGCATGCCCGTTGACCTGGAACCCTTTGGCAGCACGTTGTCAGGCATATCGCTTGCGGCTGAGCCGGAGGAGGCGTTCTACCTGCCACTGGTCGGCGCCGCTGATGAAGGCCGGTGCGACCGGGAGTGGGTGCTGCAGCAGTTGAAGCCGGTGCTGGAAGATGAGCGCATCAAAAAATACGGCCACAACATCAAGCATGAGATCATCCAACTCCGGCGCTGCGGCATCGAGCTTACGGGCATCGTTTCCGACTGCATGGTGGGCTCCTACCTGCTCAATCCCGGCAAGCACAGCCACAGCCTGGAGGAGATCGCGCTTGAATGGCTCGACCATAAGATGATTGCCTACAAGGAGATAGCGGGCAGCGGAAAGAAGGAGCTGGCATTCGACCAGATCGACGCCGAGCAGGTGGTGCATTACGCCTGCGAGCGCTGCCGCCTGTCCCTGGAGGCGTCCCGGCTCCTGCTGCCGAAGCTCACCGCGGATGGATTCGATCAGCTCTTTTACGAAATGGAACTCCCGCTGGTCGAGGTGCTGGCGACCATGGAAATGAACGGGGTTAAAATCGATGCCGCCCTATTGCGACAGAGGGGTAAGGAGTTTGAAGAATTTCTGAACGCGGCCACCCGGACCATTTACCAGGCGGCGGGCGAGGAGTTTAACATCAATTCCCCCCAGCAGCTCGGCAAAATCCTGTTTGAAAAATTGCGGCTGCCCGGGGCAAAAAAGACCAAAACCGGGTACGCAACCGATGTGGACATGCTGACCGGCCTGTCCCAGATTCACCCCCTGCCCGCCGAAGTGCTCAAATACCGGAGCATCAGCAAGCTCAAATCCACCTATGTGGATGCCCTGCTCGGACTGATCAGCCCCGACACCGGCCGCATTCATACCTCCTACAACCAGACGGTAACCGCCACCGGCCGGCTCAGCAGCAGCAATCCCAACCTCCAGAACATCCCCATCCGCACCGCGGAGGGGCGAAAAATCCGCGACGCCTTCGTTGCCGAGCCGGGCCGGCAGATCCTTTCCGCCGACTACTCCCAGATTGAGCTGCGCATCCTCGCCCACCTGTCCGGGGATCCGCTCCTGGTGGAATCATTCAAGCGCGGGGAGGACATTCACCGGCGCACCGCCGCCGAAATTTTCGGGCTGATGCCCGACCTGGTCACTGACGGGATGAGGCGGGAAGCCAAGGTGATCAATTTCGGCATCATTTACGGCATGAGCAGCTTCGGCCTGGCGCGGGAACTGGGCATCACCCCCAGGGCGGCGGGCGCGTTCATTGAAAATTACTTCCGCACCTACCGGGGGGTCAAAACCTACATTGACCGCGAGCTTACCGAGGCAAAGGGAAAAGGCTATGTC
The DNA here is from genome assembly GCA_964459295.1 of uncultured Thermodesulfobacteriota bacterium. GTDB lineage: Bacteria > Desulfobacterota > WTBG01 > WTBG01 > WTBG01 > CAZWCD01. The sequence goes on along the minus strand of CAYWLT010000027.1, from coordinate 160 downwards.
AGCACGCTGATGAAGCGGCGGCGCTACCTTCCCGAGATCAACAGCCGGAACCTGGCGGCGCGGCAGTTCGCCGAGCGCACCGCCATCAACACCCCCATCCAGGGCACCGCCTCGGACATGATCAAAATGGCCATGATCGCCATCCACCACCGCATCAGGC
>CAYWLT010000026.1:11565-16960 GCA_964459295.1 uncultured Thermodesulfobacteriota bacterium | reverse complement strand
ATTTTATCAATCCCAAGGTGGAAACCGAAACCCGCACCATTGAAGTAAAGGCCTGGGTGGATAACAGCGAGTTCAAGCTGCGCCCCGGCTACTTTGTGGATGTGAAGGTCCTCCTGGGCAGTCGCAAGTCCCTGGTCCTGCCGGAGCATGCGGTTTTGGTGAGGGAAGGAAGCGTCATGGTCATGGCGGTAGTGGACGGTGTCATATCCTACAAGCGGGTTGAACCCGGTGTGCGCTTCAGCGGAAAGGTGGAAATTCTTGAAGGCGTCACACCGGAGGACAGCATTGTTGTTTCCGGCCGGAGCGAAATAACCGAGGGAACCAGGGTTACCGTGGTTCCCCCGACGGCATAGGAGGGCAGGGTGTTTTTATCAGATATTTCCATACGCAGACCGGTATTTGCGACCATGATGGTGGGAAGCCTGGTGCTGTTCGGCCTTATCAGCAGGCAGCGGATGGGCGTGGCGCTCTATCCGGAAGTCGATTTTCCCAACGTGAGCGTCACCACCACCCTGCAGGGGGCAAGCCCCGAGATAATTGAGACGGAGCTGACCGATCCCATTGAAGACGCCATCAGTTCGGTGGAAGGCATCAAGCATATCAGCTCCGCCAACATGCAGGGGTTCTCCCAGGTCAAGGTGGAATTCGACCTGGAGCGGGATATTGACACGGCAGCCCAGGATATCCGGGATAAAATCTCCCTGGCCAACCGCTACCTGCCCAGAGACAGCGACCCGCCGGTTATCAGCAAGGTTAATATGGCTTCCCATCCCATCATCTGGCTTGCGGTCAACGGGGACGTGCCCGGGAAATATCTGGGGCAGGTGGCTGATGAGATTTTCAAGCCCCGTTTGGAAACGCTGCGGGGCGTCGGTTCCATCGTCATCGGCGGACTGCAGGAGCGGGAAATGCGGATATGGCTCGATGCCCGGAAAATGGAGGCCTATCATGTTACCGCGGGCGATGTGGAAACCGCCCTGCAAACTAAAAACATTGAGGTTCCCGGGGGGAGCATTGAAAGCCTTACCCGTGAATTGTCGGTCAAAACCATGGGCGAGCTTGCCAGCGCGAATGAATTCAACCGCCTTATTATCGCCTACCGCGAGGGCTCGCCCATTCGACTCCAGGACATCGGATTTGCCGAGGATGGCGTTGCCGATCGGCGGTCGGTCGGCAGGTATCAGGGGGTTCCCGCCATCGGCATGGGGGTGGTGCCGCGCTCGGGGGCAAATCATGTTGAAGTGTGCAACCTGGTCAGGAAAACCATGGGGCAGCTTAAAAAAATCGCGCCTCCCGGAATCAACCTGGCGGTTTCGTTCGACTCGTCGGAGTTTATCAAGAACTCCATTTCCGATGTTCAGTTCGATCTGCTCTTTGGAGCCTTCCTGGCCGCGCTGGTGGTGTTCCTCTTCCTGAGAAACCTGGGGAGCACCATTATTATAGCCCTGGCCATCCCCACCTCGCTCATCGGCGCCTTCAGCGTCATGTATGCCTTCGGATTTACCATGAACAGCATGACCATGCTGGCGCTCAGTCTCTGCTGCGGGCTGGTGGTGGATGATGCCATCGTGGTGCTGGAAAACGTCTTCCGTCACGGGGAGATGGGCAAGGACCGGCTGCGCGCCGCCTTCGACGGGACCAATGAGATTGTTTTCGCGGTCATCGCGGCCACCCTTTCCATCGTGGCGGTTTTTATTCCGGTGGCCTTTATCCGCGGAATAATCGGCAGATTCTACTTTCAATTCGGGGTCTCGGTTTCGGTGGCCATTCTCATTTCCCTGTTTGTGGCCTTTACCCTTACCCCCATGCTTTGCTCGCGCTTTTTGAATGTAAGCAAACGGCACGGGCCCATCTACAACTTTCTGGAGGACGCCTTTTCAAGGATTGACGCCGGCTACCGGGTGGTGCTCGCCTGGTGTCTTGGTCGCCGGCTTACGGTGGTGACCGTTGCCCTGACTATTTTTGTTCTGAGCCTGGGTTTTTTCAAGATCCTGGGAAAAGAGCTGATTCAGAAAGAGGACCGCGATGACTTTGTGGTCAGGCTGGAGACGCCGGTGGGCACCTCGCTGACGCTGGGCGAAACAAAGCTCACCCAGTGTGAAGCTATAGTAAAAGCGCTTCCTGAAGTGAGAAGCGTTTTTGCCCTCATGGGCGCGGGGGGATTTGTCTCGGTTACCAACAAGGGCTTTATGTTTGTTCAGCTGACCGACAGCACGAAACGAAAACGGAAACAGACGGAAATAATGTCGTACCTGCGCAAGGAACTCAACCGGATTTCGGGGGTGGTCGCCTATGTCGAGGACATTGCCGCCATGGGAAGCGGCGGCATGGGAAGAAATGCGCCGCTGCAGTTCCGGATCAAGGGGCCGGATCTTACCCGGCTGGGCGAAATATCGACCGCGGTGATAGGCCGTTTGAGGACCATTCCCGGGGTTGTGGGCGTTGGTTCGGATATGGAGCTCACCAAGCCGGAGGTGCGCGTCTACATCGACCGGGACAAGGCGGGGGACCTGGGTGTGGACGTCAAGACCATCGCCTCGACCATCAGCACCCTCATCGGAGGCAAAGAGGTTTCCCAGTTCAGGGCCGGGGGCAACAGCTATGATGTGCGGGTGCGCCTGATTCCGGAGCAGCGATCCATGTTTCAGGACGTTAACAGCCTCCTGGTGCGCAATGCCGCGGGCCGGCTGGTGCGATTAAGCAATGTGCTGGAAGTGCGGGAGGAAATCGGTCCGGATGTGATCAACCGCCTGGACCGCCAGAGAAGCGTCAATATATTTGCCGATCTTGAGGGCAAAACCCTGGGCGAGGTGGTTGAGCAGGTGAAGAAGATTGTTGAAGAAGCCCTGCCGCCCGGCTATTCCATCGAGTTCGGAGGTCAGGCTGAAACCATGGCCGAGACCTTTCAATCCATTATATTTGCGTTTTTGCTCACCATTGTCATTACCTACATGGTGCTGGCATCGCAGTTTGAGAGCTTTATCCATCCCTTTACCATCATGCTGGCGCTTCCGCTCACGGTTATCGGCGCCCTCGGGTCTTTATTTCTTACCGGGAACAGCATCAACCTCATGAGCCTGATCGGCATGCTCATGCTCATCGGGCTGGTGGTGAAGAATTCCATCCTCCTGGTTGACTATACCAACACCCTGCGGGTGCAGGGCATGGAGATGAAGGCGGCGATACTCGAGGCGGGGCCGGTGAGGCTGCGCCCCATCCTGATGACCGCCGTTTCGACCATCGCCGGGGTATTGCCGGTTGCCCTGGGACTGGGAGCGGGAAGCGAGTCGCGGGCGCCCATGGCCATCGCGGTCGCCGGGGGCATGGCCTCGTCAACCATGCTCACCCTGCTGGTGGTTCCCGTCGCCTACAGTCTGATCGATGACCTTGCCCGGAAATTCGGATTTGAAAAGAAAAAATAAGAAGGGATTAACCGTCCCCGACGCCCAGGTTTTTTAGGGTTTGTTCATGCCCCTGCGCCGCCATGGATTTTTTTTAAATTAATTGTTGACAAAGCGCGGCGCTTTGGATAAATAGTTTGACACTCTAATTATTATAAGCTCTAATTAACCGATACGAACATGTCAGCGGAAGCCATGCCTTGCAGGCAGGTCGAAAAGTCGTGCAGTCGGCAGGACTGGGGCGCGTTTATCAAGAGGATCATGTCTTCCTATATTGATATCTCGCGGAGCATCAACCCCAAGGGCCTGCTCGATCTGGATCTTACCACCGCCCAAATCAAGCTCCTGACCTGTTTCAGCGACAACCAACAACATACCATGTCGGAATTAAGCAAAAAGCTGTCAGTCAGCCTTCCCACCATCACCGCCATGGTTAACCGCCTCGAACTCGCAAAAATGGTCAGACGCGAACGTGATAACAAGGACCGCAGGGTGGTGAAGGTAAGCCTGACCCGCCCGGGCCAGCGGGAGCTCACCCGGCTGGTCGCCATCAGGGAAAAGGAAATGGAGCGGATTCTCACGAACCTGACCGCGGGTGAGATGAAAAATTTCCTTGTTTCTATTGAGGCGGTGGCCCGTCTGCTCGCGAAAGCGAGGCAAAAGCGGGAGGTAAACTGAATGAAGGAGCGTAATCAACCGGGCGCTCAATGCCGCTGATGCGCTGCTGCAAGGAGTAAAGGTTGTCCGAGGAAGGTTGCTTCCTTAAAAACCAGTAAAAGCGCGAGGTACATCCGGATGGATAAATTTTGTAATTATGTTATAGCAAAACGGGCGTCTATTCTCGTTGCCATTCTCCTGATTACCATCTTCATGCTGTTTCAGATCATCAACCCCATGGCTTTCTTTACCGGAGGGCCCATTTTGAAATTGCGGGTTGATACCGATTTTGCCGGACTCATGCCCCAGAAACATCCGTACATTAAAATCCACAATAAAATCAAGGATACCTTCGGCGGCGCAAACCAGGTAACGATTATGGTTCAGGTCCGGAAAGGGGATATTTTCAACCAGGAGACCCTGGGCAAGGTGAAGGTGATCTCCGAGCGGCTGGAAGCATTCCCCGCGGTGGACAAATACAAGATCAGATCCATTGCCATGAGCAAGATGAAATATTTCAAGTTCATGCAGGGAACATTGGATATATCGCCTCTCATGTTTCCCAATATTCCCCAAACCCCGCAGGAGATGGAAGATTTAAAGAGGAAGATTTACAGCGAAGGAAGGTACTACGGCCCCTATGTTTCCTGGGACAGTAAAAAAACATTGATCAATGTTGATTTTTTCGAAGAGGAACTGGGTGTAATCGGCTACGATGCGGTCTGGCGGGATTTTATAAAGCTGCAAAAAGAGATGGAAGACGGTAATCACATCGTGAATATCGTCGGTGAGCCGGTACACCTGGGGTATATCCGGGCGCTCAGCCGCCAGGTGCTCGGTGTGCTTGGTCTTACCACGCTTTGTATCATGGTGCTGCTCTACTTCTATTATCGCTCCAAGCGGGGCATGTTCATTCCGGTCATGTCCGCCGCATTGAGCGGAATCTGGGGCCTGGGTTTCATGGCGCTGGTGGGTTTTAACCTGGATCCTTTGATTTTAGTGCTTCCCTTTTTGATAGCGCTTATGACCGCGCGCCACACCATGCAGCTGATGAACCGCTACCTCGAGGAGATTGAAGCGGGCGCCGACGTCAAGACCGCGTCCTTCACCCTGATACACGCCATGTTTTTCCCCGGGGTTACCAGCATTATTACCGATGCGCTGGGCGTGGCCCTGGTGGCCATCGCCGCCATTCCCATACTGACCAACATAGCCATTGCCTGCACCTTCTGGTCGGTTGCCACGGTCATTCTTTCCATGATTTTTACCCCCCTGGTGCTCTCGTACATAAGACCCTCCAAACGGTCGATGTCCCAGGTCCCGTCTTTGAGAGAGTA
>CAYWLT010000026.1:0-11555 GCA_964459295.1 uncultured Thermodesulfobacteriota bacterium | reverse complement strand
CTCGACCCTGGTCGCCATCCACGATGATGTCGCGACCCTCAAAACGGCTGATGGCCCAGGTCACGGAGTTGAGAGAGAAGAAGGCAAAGAACCAGGTCCGGGCGTTTGAAAAAATGCTGGGCTGGCTGGGATCCTGGATCGTCGGTAAAGGCAAATGGGCGGTGGTGGCCGTCAACCTTCTGCTGGTGGCGATAGGCATACCATACGCCGGCAGTCTGAACGTGGGCGATTTCTTCCCGGGAAGCGCGATTCTCTGGCCCTGGCACCGTTACAACAAGGACGCAATGCGTATTATCACCAATATGCCCCTTTTGAATCCCCTGTATGTGGTGATGGAGGGGAAAGAGGGCGGGTTCATCTCCGAGGGACCCACCTTGCGGGAAATGGAGCGGTTCCGGCGCGCTGTTATCAGGCATGACCAGGAGATGAAGCTTAACCGGGTGATGTTTGTTTCCGCCATTTCAGACAAGCTGCCCGCCTTCCTCATGACCTCCCATGAAGACAATCCCAACTGGTATCATTTGCCCACGGAGGATCGCGTGCTCAGTTTCCTTTATCGCCACATGGTGTACTCGGGTGAGCCGGGGACCTGGGACCGTTATGTGGAACCACAGGATATGATGAGCAATATTGTCATAAACTGCAGGGATAAAATGCCCAAGACCACCGAGTCCATCATCGCGATCGTCAAGGAGTATATTGCCAAGGAATCCAAGATTCAGGGCGGAGAGTTTCTCCTGGCGGGCGGTGCGGTGGGGGTGGAAGCGGGCATTCGTGAGGAAATTGCCGCCTCCCAGACATGGAATCTTCTCTTTGCCCTTTTCGGGGTATTCCTCTTCTGCACCATCAATTTCAGAAGCTGTGTCGCCGGACTGCTGCTCGTCGTACCGCTGGCAATTTCCAATGTGATTGCCTTTGCCTTAATGGGCGCGTACCAGATCGGGCTGACGGTTAATACCTACCCGGTTTCCTCCATCGGCATCGGATTAGGGGTGGATTACGGGATTTACTTTTTGGGCAGACTGCTGGAGGAAAGAACAAAGATGGCCGACTTGAATCAGGCAGTTAAAAATACCATCATCACCAACGGGAGATCGATTGTCACCATTGCCACCACCCTCACCCTGGGGATGCTCTGCTGGTTATTTTCCCCATTGAAATTTCAGGCATACATGGGTGTGCTTCTGGCGATTCTGCTGCTGCTCAACATGCTGGGCGCGCTGCTGCTTGTTCCCAGCCTGATTGTCATTCTTAAACCCCGGTTTTTGCGCAGGGAGCATTGATGGCACGAAACGAACATGGCGGCTTCATCTGCATGTGCACTTTGTATTTTTTAAAAAAGGGGGATGCGATATGAAAAGGTTATTAATTTGCGTTGTGTTCTTTATCATGTGCCTCCTGGTATTACGGGAAGCTTCGGCGGATATCACTCTGCTGAACGGGAAGCTCAGGGTCCAGGGGCGGCTTGAACAATACGATGTCTACCTCACCAACTATCCCAAGGATGACGACTTTTACCGGGACAAAGGCTGGGCGGTCAACCAGTCCATCGCCGCCCTTGAGGGACTGTTTACCCTGGTTGACAACGGTTCCTGGCTGATCAACTTTCAGAACTATTTCCGCTATTATTACGATTCGGCCCCCGATCTCGACACCCACCTGCGAAGGAGTTTCTCCACCAGCGACCGCCGATACAGGTACTACCAGACCAACCGCTACGACGAGGACGACTGGATCAATGAGATGTATATTGATGCCTACAAGGGGCCCTGGAACATCAGGCTGGGCAAACAGGTGGTGGCCTGGAGCGAGGTGGAGATGGTCCAGACCATTGATAAGATCAACCCCATTGACCTGCGCTATGCCACGCCCGGCATACAGCCGTTTGACGAAATCAAGCTGGGCCTGTGGATGTTCAGGGGCTTTTACAATTCGGACCTGCCGGGCAAGTTGATCTTTGAGAACATCTTTATCCCCGGCGATTTCGAGCAGTCCAGGACCCCCTTTGAGGGGTGCTGGGCGGCACGGAGGCCCGCTCCCGGTTATGTCAGGAACGCCTCCGGGCAGGGAGACGCCATCTACTGGATGAATCATGATGCCAAGCCGGCGCTGAGTCTTAATAACTATCAATACGCCTTCCGTATCAGGGGCAATACCGAAATCTTTTTCCTCAAGACCCCCTATGTTATCGACTGGACGCTGGTGTACTGGAACGGCCTGGACACCGGGCACGCAACCTTTGAAGATACCGAGACGGTAAACAAGGCCCTGGGACGAAACGCGCAGTACCGGGGGGTCAACCAGGCTGGCCCGCCGCTGCCCAATGGCAGAGATGTGGCGAAATGGAAACGGTATGAAACGGTGGGAGGATCATTTCAGACCTATGTTCCCGCGCTCAAATCGGTTCTTCGAGGTGAAATTGCTTATGAGATAGGAAGAAAATGGAACAAGATCGATCCTAGCGCTGGTGTTGATACAAAATCGGTCGGCAGCCTGGGGAATTTTGCCAAAGGGACCATTGAACGGGATTATTTGAGCATGGGTCTCACCGTCGATTACCCGCTTCGCATACCATTCTACGGCGAGCGCATGGAGAAATGGGGCGTCCGCCCGTACTGGGACACCACCTTCGGTGTATTTACGGGATACTGGATGGGAAATGTGAGCAGGGTCTGGCAATGGTCCAACTCCTATGATCAGCGGAACGTCACCTTTCTGACCTTGATGATCAGGGGGGGGGTCCGCCATAACGAATTTATCCCGGTCTTGCGGGCGCAGTATAATCCCAGGAACTTCGGTTACATGTCCCCGGGCATTTCCTACATGCCGGGAAAACATATGCGCTATGAATTCGGAGGAATCTGGTTTTTTGCCAACAATCCCGCGGTGCATCGTGAGGCGGCGGTGGAAGACAGGGATATGTTGTACACCAGAATCAGATATGAATTTTAACCAATCAGCAGAGAGGAGGTTTACTTCATGTCAAAGAAGAGCCGAAGTTTCCATGTGAGTTTGTATGCCGGTCTGGCGCTGTTGTTCCTTCTGCTCGGGGGCGTCCCGTCCCCTGCGAAGGAGATAAAATTCCCCGTCCCTTCCTACGAAGGAGAAGAGTTGGCCAAGGTGAAGGAATGGGAAAAAACCTGGGTGGGGAAAAAGGTAACCACGGCGGAGATAGACCAGGTCAAGGATCTTTTACCGGAATCTATTTACACGGTCATGAAAAACCCCAAGGAGTTCGGGGCGGCGGGTGATCTGTGGTTCACGGTGGTGCCGTACCGGGAGTACCAGGTATCCCCCGGTTTGATCGAGGCGACAAAGCAGCACGCGCCCACGGCTCAACTCGATTCAAAGATGGCCTTGGTAAATTACGGCAAGACGGCGGGCATACCGTTTCCCCAGCTGGATACGTCCGATCCGGTGCTGGCCGGCACCCAGGCCGCCTGGAATTTCGATGGATATACGCACGGGGACGGCATTTATCTCTATCAGACCCCGGCCGGGATCATCGACTGCAGGACAAGACTGGAGCGTTCTGCGGGGCAGTATCGCTGGACGTTGTACTGGTCGGGGAGGACCGATGTCGCCCCCAAGCCGGAGCTTCCCAAGAATGACCGAAAGGTGCAGCGGACCTTTTTTCAGAGAAATACCGCGCCTCCCGATTTTGCCGACACCACCATCCTTGAAATTAAATACCAGGACACGACCAGGGATTGCGATCTCTATGTTTACACCGCGATGTTTCGCCGCATCCGGCGGTACAGCACCAACCAGAGAAGCGACATGATCGACGGAACCGACTATATTTATGACGACAACCAGGGCTGGTACACCCACATCAACATCAATAAGTACAAATTGATCGGACAGAAGGACGTGCTGGTCAGCCGCCATTTGAAAGAGCCCTACAAAACCTTAAGCCGCGCCACCGGGCAGGGGGTGTGGGACGGCGTTCCCCGGGAGCGGACCAAATGCTGGGTGGTGGAGGCAATTAACCGTGATCCCAACTATGTTTACAGCAAGCGGGTCTGGTACCTTGATCCGGAAAACTGGCAGATGAATGTTCAGGAGATGTATGACCGCCAGGGCCGGCTCTGGAAATATATGGAGCAGTATCACGATGAATATAAAATGGCCGAAGCGGAGGGCATGGCTACGCACATGAATGGAGAGCAAGTCGTCGATCTGGTCAGACGCCATTGCAGCGTGGGACAGTATGATATTTATAAACTGGGGGCAACCCTTGATCCAAAGATATTCACGGTTGCCAATCTGCAGCAACTGAGCTACTGATGGGAAGGACCGGCGGGAGCGTCTTTTAGCCGGACACGGATCGCCGCGGCACAAAGGACAGCGATGAGGGATCATCTTTAAAATGGTTTTATGTTCAAAGACCGAGGGAGAAAATCATGGCAGAAACCTTGACTGTATGTAACGAAATTACCAAAGAACTTGAGGATTGTGTCGGTAAAGCGGGGGTGTTGACCGATGAAAAAACGCTGGATGCGTACTCGCGTGACGAAAGCTGGGAGGAACCCCGGCGTCCCGACTGGGTGGTCAGGGCAGGATCGACCGACCAGGCGCAAAAAGTGGTCCAGCTCGCCAACAAACACAAGGTGCCGGTGGTGCCCCGGAGTTCCGGGGTGGGTTTGCACGGTTCCGGCATTCCCGCGGAAGGCGGCATCATCCTGGACATGCAGTCCATGAACCGGCTCTTGCGGGTTGATACCAGGAATAAATGGGCCATGGTCGAGCCCGGGGTCACCTATGGCCAGCTCCAGAAGGAACTTGAGCCTCACGGCTTCAGGGCGGTCACCCCGCTGCTGCCCCACCCGCGCAAGTCGGTGATCAGCAGCCTGCTGGAAAAAAATCCCCACCTCAGCTCCAAGATGCATCTGGATGAAGTCATCCTTACCATGCAGATGATCTTCCCCAACGGTGATCGCTTCCGCACCGGTTCTCTTGCGGTGCCGGTTCCGAATCTCAAACCCGAGGAGGTGCCGGACAAGGCCAATTCGGGGCTCTGCAATTCGCTGGGGCCGGGCATAGACTGGTGGAGACTGCTCACCGGGAGTGAAGGGTGCTTCGGCGCGGTCACGGTGATGAATTTCAAGATTGTTCCCCGGCCGGCCATGCAAAAGGTCTACTTCCTGCCTGCTCCCACACTGGAACAGCTCATAGATCCCGCGTACCGTATCCTGAGGCGGGAGATCGGCAATGAGTGCTTTATCATGAACCGGCTTGACCTGGCATCCATGCTGGCGGAAGATGATAATGAGCTGGCGGCCCTCAGGGAAAAGCTGCCCGCCTTCTGCCTGGTGCTCTGCCTGGACGCAGGCGAGTGGTATCCCCAGGAGAAGATAGCCTACCAGGAGCATGCGCTTGACGACGTGTGCCAGCAGGGCACCTGTTCGGTTACCTCCGCCCTGCCGGTGATCGGGGAAGCGGACAAGCGGGTGGCGCGCTTGCTCACCCGTTCCGGGGATAACGGTGTGTACTGGAAGTTCCGGCTCAAGGGCGGATGCTGGGACCTCATGCTGCTTACCCCCCTGGACAAGGCGCCGCGCTGGATATCGACCGTGCGCCAGATGGCCGCGGAATGCGGATATCCGGCGGATGATGTGGGCATATACCTGCAGCCCAAGCAGCGGGGCCGCGCCTATCACCTGGAGTTCAGCTTCCCGCTGGACCGGGGCAACGCCGGGGAATGCAGAAAGGTGAAGGAGTTGATTCATCAGGCGGCCCAGCGGCTGTTGAGTGAAGGTGCGTTTTTATATCGTCCTTACGGATCGCTGGCGGAAATGGTTTTTTCCCGCACCGGCAGCCTGCGCGAGTCGATTAAGAAGATCAAAGGAATTCTCGATCCCAGCAATGTGATGAACCCGGGCAGGCTCGCCCTGTAAGTTTCGTGTTCTTCCTGGTTCACCGGTTACTAATGAAAGAGGGCAGATAAGGAGGTTAGAATGGCTTTTTCAGAGATTGCTTTTAAGGCGCTTCAGGATGTGGTGGGTGCTGAAAATGTTACCAATGACGAGATCATGTGCCAGAGCTATTCCCGGGTCAACTGGCTTCCGTCGGGATTCCTCCAGCGCGAGCGCCTGGGCGTCAATATGCGCCCGGCCTGCGTGGTAATGCCCGGTTCCACCGAGGAGGTCCAGGCGATTATCAGGATTGCCAACCGCTACAGGTTTCCCTTTACACCGCGGGGATCGGGCTATACCTTCCAGGCGTTTCCCGCCGGCGCCGGCTATCTGGTCATCGACCCCAAGCGCATGGATCGGATCGTTGAGCTGGACGCTAAAAACATGTTCGCGGTGGTTGAGCCCTACGTCAGTTTCGCCGAACTGCAGACCGAGGCCATGAAGAAGGGGCTTACCTGTCCCACGCCGCTTGCCGGCGCGCAGGTATCGGTGCTGGCCAATTACTCCTGGCACGGCGCTTACGGTAACAGCTGGATAAGCGGGGTGGGGGCTCACAACCTGCTGGCGTACGAAATTATCCTGCCCGACGGCGAGCTGATGCGCAGCGGGCCGCCCGCCCTCAACGAGGACGAGTGGTTCTGGAATGACGGTCCCGGCCCGGACATGCGGGGGCTGTTACGGGGAGGTCAGTTCGGGCATGCCGGGGGCCTGGGGATGGTCACCAAGATAAGCTGCCGGCTTCTGCCCTGGCCGGGTCCGGCGGTGCTGCCCACCAGCGGTGTATCCATCGATAAGGTCGCCCCTCTTCCCGCGGACAAGTTTCGCTGGTACATGGTGCGCTTTCCCTTCGGCTATCCGGGAGATGAGGAGAAATGGCTGAAGACGTCGGCGGAGCTTTTCTATGAAATGGGAAAGGCGGAGATCGCGGTGGTGGCAACCCACCTGGCCAAGCAGTTTCTCTACACCTATTCCTCCAAGACCAAGCAGGATCTTTTCGACAACATGGAAAAGGATGTTTTCCCCTCGGGGTTCTGCGTGATCGGGCTTCAGGCCACCACCTCGCTGGAGCAGCTGGAATACGAAGAGAAGGTGCTGCGGGCGATTGTTGCCAAGGTGGGCGGCGAATTTGTCGGCGAGGATGAACCGGCCCACCAGGTGTGGATCGGACGGGTGGCCTTCGAGTGGATCCGCTTCGGTCACGGCATCAGGCTGGCCCGCCCCTCCGACGGTTTTTCCATCGGCGCCTCCAATGTCGACTCCATCGACAACATTGTAACTGAGATCCTGCGCTCCAATAAGGGCGCCCGGGACATGCTCTTCGGCGACAAAAAGCTGGGGAATGATTTCGTGCAGCCGCTGAGCGTGCACGGCGGATGGATCAGCCCGCAGGAGTTCGGCCACTGGTGCCTGATGACCACGGACATATTCCCGGAACAGTCGGTTAAACAGGCGAATGAGGCAATCGAGATCATCATGGCGCATCTCAGGGGCGAGATTGAGGACAAGAGTTCCGCAGCGGTGATTCATCTGCTCGGTCCCTCCTACGATATTCTGGGACCCACCTTTGACAATGTGCATCTGATCATGAAAAAGATTAAAACCACCTTTGATCCCAACAACATTTCCAATCCTCCCTACGCGACGAGGCCTGATGTGCTCTCCCCGGAGGAAGTGGCCAAGATGCTCAAGGGAAACTGACCTTAACGAGGTGTTAGTGTGAATACCTATAAGCTAAGAAGCCGGCTTTGCCTGATTCCCATATGTTTATGCCTGATTTCCTTGGGGTGCAAGATGTCGGGCCGTCCGCAGTTTGCCATGCCCAAGATTCACATGGTTACGGGTGAAAATCTGCACAGCGTGGTTGCCTTTTCTCCCCAGGAAGCCGAGGTTTTCGGCAACATGGGCATCATCCTCAGCACTGCTGCCGGCGGAGAAACCACCGAGGCCTGGGAGAAGATCGAGAGCGGGGCCGAAGACTCCCTGCTCTGCGACGCCACGTTTGTTGACCGGGAGAACGGCTGGGCGGTGGGCATCAAGGGCACTATCATCCATTCGACCGATGGAGGCAAAACCTGGAGCGCCCAGAGCAGCGGCACGGAAAAGAACCTTGTTTCAGTTACGTTTCCCGATCTGCGGAACGGCTGGGTCGTCGGCGAGTACGGCACCATCCTCCACACCGGGGATGGCGGCGCGAGCTGGCAGCCGCAAACCGAGGGGATGGACAAAGAGTTCAACGGGGTCTGTTTTATTGATGACCGCCGCGGCTGGGTCGTCGGCGAGTTCGGCACCATCCTCCACACCGAGGATGGCGGCGCGAGCTGGGAAGCGCAAACCTGTGAAGAAATACAGACAAATAACGACATGTTCAGCTATGACTGGAGGCCGATGCCCGCGCTCTATGCCGTTCGCTTTCCTAATCAAAATACCGGACTGGTCATCGGGGCGGACGGAATCATCCTGAAGACCGACGATGGCGGCAAGAGATGGCGCAAGGTGCAAAGCCATACCGAGGTTCCCCTCTATGCCATCGAGACGATCGGTAACAGATTCTGGGTTGTAGGAAGCCGGGGAACCTATCTTGCCTCCCATGACGCGGGGGAAACCTGGCAGGTGAAAGACGGCCTGATCAAATGCCGGTTCTGGCTCAAGGATGTTTCCTTCAGCGATGAAAACAACGGGTGGATCGTCGGCGCCATGGGAACGCTGGCGCGCACCACGGACGGCGGTGAGAGCTGGAAGCTGGTATCGGGCATGAGCTACGATATGGAGGAATACGGTCTGACTGATTTTTGATGGCGCGGGGATGTGTGGCTGCCTGGAGCGTCATACGGCACGTTGCCATAACGCGAAAACAAGGTCTGGGGAGGGGGCGGCTGTTCGGTCGCCCCTGCATTCAGAAGAGAATTTTTGCCTGTCAGTCTGAAAGGAAAACCACGGCCTGCGCAAAATGTCTTTGATTTTTTGTTTGTGGTATTCAAACGAGACCTAATCGCATCGGCTGACCCGAAAGCAAGGATTGAACGAGCATGATAGAGCTTTTCATTACCGAGGATTTTCACTCCAATCAGGACTGGCGCAACCACAAGCCGGTGTGGGATAAGGAAAAATGTGTCCAGTGCGGGATCTGCTATCTGTTTTGCCCAGACGGCGCCGTTCGTTTGAATGATGAAGGATATTACGAGGCTGATCTTAAATACTGCAAAGGGTGCGGCTTGTGCAGCCGTCAGTGCCCCACCGGGAGCATTGCCATGGAGGATGAGGTTGCCAAGTGGCCCTGGCAGGTGAGGTAGAAGTAGCGATTTAGGATTTCGGATTGCGGATTTAGGAAGGAAAGGCAAAGGACAGCAGGAAACTTTCGGATTGCGGATTTGAAGAACATCCCTTGGGTATTTTTTTACGTTGAACTGCAGATTGTTTTCAAGGAGCCAACGTTTCAATGACCTCTTTGTATCCCGTATACGTTCCGAAACTCTTATCCCGTGATGAACATTTTGTTTCTGGCCGCCGTTCCTGCAAGGGATGCGGGAAAGCGCTCTCGGTGCGGATGGTCTGCAAAATGATGGGAAAGGAAGCGGTTGCTCCCGCGCCGGTTGCGTTTCGCGGCCGGGCTGCCGGTTGTTTGCCGGCGGGCATGGGTTCCCCCTGGGATGAGCTGACTTCAGGCGGCCAGGCCCTCTCCTGCGCTGATCGCCTGCTGTCCGCAGGGAAACCAATGCCGGATGCGCCCGGCGCGCGCAGAAAAATCAACAAGGCGGTGATTGGACTCGACATGCGGGTTTTTACCAAGGACCCGCTGATGCTGGACCGGGTGGTGAAGGGAAACCGGGACGCCCTCTACATCTGCTACGACAGCGAAATGTACATGGACGCGCTCATCAAGAAGACCATCCCCGACTTGTTCGGGCACGAGTCGCCTCATCTTCCCGGCAGGCAGGAGCTGCGCAATCTTATTAGATATAAAAATATCCCGCTGCCCGTTTTGGAAAGTTCCCTTTCCTATGTGGCGACCGCGTGTCCCAGCCATCCCCTCGATCTGCTGTGCAAGATCAGGAAGGGGTTGCGGGCGCGGGGAACCTCGTTCATCGGCGTGCTCACCCCCTGTCCCACCACCTGGCTTTTCAATCCCGAACTGACCGTTCGGATGGGAGTGATGGCGGTTGAAACCGGCTTCTATCCCCTGATGGAGCGGGAGTCGGGTTCGGCTTATCGCATAACCGAGCCGGTTGCACGACTGCGGCCGCTCGCCGACTACTTCATGGCGCAGCATCGATATGTTGCATTTCCCCGCCAGCTCATCGACCTCATGGGGGAGATGGTGTCGGAAGAATACGCCGGGTTGGCCGGGCGGGCTCGCGGAAAGGACGCGTAAATGGTATCCGGGGCTGACCAAAAAATTATAAAAGATCTGGTGACGGAGCACGGCGCGGGATCGCTGGTTTCCCTCCTGCAGCGAGTGCAGTCGCGCTATAACCATCTGCCCGAAGCGATTTTAATCCTGCTCAGCCGGGAGGCGGAAGTTCCCCTGAGCCGGCTTTTCGCGCTTTCCACTTTCTTTCGGTCATTCAGCCTGCAGCCGCGGGGGAAAAACCGGGTGAAGGTATGCCTGGGCACGGCATGTCACGTGAAAAGCGGTGAAAATCTCTATGATAAGGCGCGGCGGGACCTTGACCTTTCCGGGGATGAGGTAACCACCGGTGATTTGTGCTTTACCCTGGAGAAGGTGCGATGTCTGGGATGCTGCAGTCTTGCCCCGGTGGTTTGTGTCAACGATGATACCTACGGGTCGATGACTCAGGAAAAGTTATCAAAGGTTTTACACAAGTATCGTTAGGATAAACGCAACTATGGATTGCTCAAACAGGCTGTTGCAGTTGAAGGAAGAAGGCATGAAGTCGCTGTTTCCCGCCGCCCCCAGGATTATGGTGGGAATGGCCTCCTGCGGCGTGGCCGCGGGAGCGGGGGAGGTGTGGGATTCCCTGCGCCGGGAGGTTCAGAAGCGCAAGCTCGACCTGATGATCACAAAGACCGGTTGCATCGGCATCTGTCAGCATGAGCCGCTGGTCGATATTATCATGCCGGGATATTCCCGGGTGACCTATGACCGGGTGAAGGCGGACAAGGCGCCGGAGCTGCTCGACGGGCTGGTCAGGGGAAAGTTTGCCAAGGGGATGATGGCGCGTATTGACCAGGAGGAGTTTCTTCTGGACGATACGCGTAAGCGGTATGCCTCGGGCAAAGTGCCGGCGGCGCTTGCCGGGGTGGTGCCGTACGACCGGATGCCCTTCTATAAAAAGCAGCAGCGGATTGCCCTGCGCAACTGCGGGTTTGTTGATCCCGAGAACATCGCCGAGTATGTTGCCAAGGGAGGCTATTTCTCGCTGGCGGCGGCGCTCAAAAAGAAAAGCCCCGAGCAGGTGGTCGCCCAGGTAAAAAACAGCAAGCTGCGCGGCAGGGGCGGGGCCGGTTTTCCCACCGGGATGAAATGGGAGCTGTGCCGGAACGCCGCGGGTGACGGGAAATATCTGATCTGCAATGCCGACGAGGGTGATCCCGGCGCGTACATGGACCGCAGCATCCTGGAAGGCGATCCCCACAGCATTATTGAGGGGATGATCATCGGCGGCTTTGCGGTGGGCG
>CAYWLT010000025.1:0-17022 GCA_964459295.1 uncultured Thermodesulfobacteriota bacterium | reverse complement strand
GGCATAAGCCCATTCCCGGTTGCCGGTCATGAAGGAAAGGGCCACGAGGTCGGGATCGTATCCGGCAACCAGGTCCGGATAATTCTTGGGGTGCTCGTCGAGGAGAAGGAGGTCGACATCCTGCCCATGGGCCCGGAACACGCCCGCGATGGACATCACCCCGAGGTTTTCGTTGACCCCGTTATCCTGAACAAATAAGAGGCGTCCCATAGGCCCGCGAGTTTTACAAAGGAAAGCCGCGCATCCGCGGCGTAGCTGGCCAGACATTCTTAAACCGGCTTTAATGGATATACCAAGCGGGTGGGGATGTCAAGACGGTTAAGCGGTTCTTGCATTCCCATGGGAGCATCAGTCTATCGGTGGGGTACGGTCAATCCGCCGGGAATGCCCCGGGGCTTTGTAATCAGCCCGCCGTCTTCTCGTAGATTACGGTACCGCATAAGAGAACCACCCAATCGGGCATCTCCCGGCGTGACCTGCGGTTACTCCACATATCCAAGCGCTTTGAGCTTGCGGATGTCCTTTTCGTCCAGATCAACCGTTTCGCCGGGCTTGAGCAGACCTTTCTCGGCTTTCAATGATTGACACTCCGCCCGGAAGGCGTTGAGCCGGTCGACGGCGTCATTGCATAATTCCCGATGGGTATCCGCCTGATTGACGGTTTCCCCGGGAGTGCCGCCGTAGAGGTAGAGTTCATCGCTATCAATGAACTTGTAAGCAAGGCTCCGCAGGCAGGTCTGTTTAACCGCTTCGCAGAAGACATGGCGCTGGTCCGGGCGGTCCGGGGTGCGCAGGAGCGGGAGCAGAGACATGCCCTGGATGCTCCCCTTCACCTCAAGATGCAGAAACTCGGCGACGGTGGGAAGGATATCGACATTGGATACCTGATTGCGCACACGGACACCCGCCGGAATTTTTCCGGGCATCCAGATGATGAAGGGAATATGCGATTCGGTGTCGTAGGTATGGTTGCCGTGACCCACGATGCCGTCGCGCTCAAAGAGCTCCTCGCCATGATCGGAGGTGATGACGACCAGGGTTTTTCCCTCCAGGCCCTGCAGCCGGATGAAGGCGATGAAATCCTTGATCAGTTCATCGACATAGCGGATTTCACCTTCATACTGGGCCCTTATAAATTCGGGAGGGTAGGCATGGGTGTTCACCCTTCCCAGTTGCTTTCTGAATTTTTTCAGAAACTTCCGGTATGCATCGGGGTTGCTGAGAAACATGGTGTCGTAAGGCGGCGGCGGGAAATAGGGGTCATGCACTTCATAGGTGTGGAGAAAGAGAAAGAATTTGTGTTCGCCTTTTTCCTGTATCCAGGTCTTCCCCCGCTCAAACACGTCCCGGGCAAATCCTCCCGCGACCAGCAGCTTGTCAAACAGCAGGATATCCTTTATTTCATAGTAATCATCGAAGCCGCGGCCGAACCCCATCTGCCTGACCAGGAAACCATTTTCGGTTATCGCGCCGGTTGCATAGCCTGCCTCGCTCATCATCTCCGGCAGGGTGCGGATGCCCATGTCAAGCACCTCTTTGCTGCCCACGCCATGAACCCCTTTATACAAACCGGTCATCATGGACATGTGTGACGGCGGGGTGGATGTCGATGACGAACACATGTGCTCAAAGAGGGCCCCCTCTTCCGCCAGCTGATCGATAAACGGGGTTGTCCGGTTGGCGCAGCCATAGCAGCCCATGCTCTGTGCCCGCAGGGTATCAAGCGAGACAAGAATCACATTGGGCCGCGCCGGGGAGGACGGCTCAAGTTTTTTGTGCCGGGGGATCCGGGTGTGGTAGGTGAATTCCTGTTTTTTGGCCTCTCTGCTGCCATACAGAAAAATATTGATTTCCCATCGGTATTTGGCGACCAATATCCCGGCAAGGGTATATAAAGCACCGCCCGCCAGCAGACCGGCGATAACGAAAATTATAATGCGTTTGGGCGTGTTTATCATGACCTCCCCGGTCTTCCGGCGCGGCCGTCCCCTCCCCCCTGCGAGCGGCAAGCCAGTTCGGCGTTTTTAACCGCCTGATAGCAGTCGGCGGGGCCGGCGATCCTGATTCCCAATATCATTTTCCCTCCCCTGGCGCAATTTGGAATTGCCTCTGCGGTAGGTCTCTGTCTCGCGTGCTCACGGAGCTGACCTGTATGCGGATGAGATTTTTTCAACCGCCCGCCGGTTAAGCCCGGATCCCTACCACGCCTCGACCGAGGTGTCCCAGAAAAAATTGCAGCGGTAATACTTTCTGCCGGGAAACGCCCGCATCAGCTCGCTGTTTCTCTCCCCTAAATCCAGGGCATAAATAACCTCATCGGTCAATTGCGGGGAATTGAACTGGAAACCCGACCCGTAGAAGATGAGCCGGGGCGCCGGGGTTCCCGGCAGGTGCCGGCAGTCCATAAACACGATGGCGTTGGTTATTCCCTGCCGCCGGACGGTGGTGTGGAGCTTGTCGGTGACCCACCAGTAATCATGGGAATACTGTTTGACCAGCCGGGGAACGGAAAGTGCGAAGCTGTCGAGGAAACAAAAAACAAGTGCGAGGTACAGCGTGGCGGTCACTCTGCGTTTGCTGAAACCTTTCTCTTCCAGCCATCGGGGCAATGCTAAAAAGCAGCGCGCGCTCAACATGATGAGAAAGGGGGTCATGCAGTAATAGAAGCGCGGCCCGAAGATAAGGTCTTGGTGATAGTAAAAAAAATAGCCCCCGGCGACCAGGGCGGACCCGGCTAATCCCAGATATTCCCAGGTGACCAGACGGAATGACGAGAAGAGCGCCATATACGCGACGATGAAGACAGGCAGAAGCGACGGCAGGGGCCACTCAAAGAGATATTGATTAAGGCCGATCAGGTTGTTGCTGGTGTTAATGACCCCCCCCTTAAGGGTGTGAGGTGGTCCCCCCTGCGCGCTTCCCAAGAATCCCATGGTGGCGTATTTTTTTTGATAGCCGAACAGAAGCGGGCTCCCGTTGGTAAGCTGGTTGTACAACAGAATCAGCAGCGCCATCGCCAGCAGGCCGGACAGAAAGGCCGCCGGATGTCCCAGGGGCACCTCCCGGTTTTTGGCCCGCAGCATGAGGTAACAGATAAACGGGAAGCCTAAGGCAATGGCGTCGAGGGGGCGGATGATGATGGCGTAACCCAGCGCGAGGCCGGCAATCAGGGCATGCGCCGGGCGTCGGGACGCAAGACTGCGCTGTAGAAAGTAGAGAAACAGGAGCAGGAAGAGCAGCGTCGATGTGTGGTTCATGTGGCTGGCGGACATGAAGAGAAAGAAGGGGGAAGAGAGCAGCAGCAGCGAAGACAGGTAGGTTGTGCCCCGGTCCTGATAGGTGTTTTTGACCAGGAGATAAAAGAGGGCGAGTGAACAGGTCCCGGCCAGAGGGCCGATCAGCCACGGCACCCCGCACCGCAGTCCGACCATGAGCAGCAGAGCGTGGCCGGGCGGATATTGGGAATACCACCTGCCGTCATTAATGACGTGTAAATAGTTGAAGAAGTCCTTGTGGGGAGGGGATGAGACAGAGAGTTTTCCCGACAAAAATATCTTTGCCTGAAAGAGCTGGGCAATGCTGTCGCAGACATGAGGAATGCCGTCCAGGACCGCGCCGGCGATAAGCGCGGTAATGAGAAAGCAGAGGGTAAGGAGAGAACCTATGAAATAAACCTCCTTCCAGCGGGAGAAGCGCGACTGGATCTTTTCGACAACCAGCACAATGCCGGAAGGGATATCTTGAAAACAATACCGGCAATAAAAAAGCGCACCGAGGGTGATGAGCAGGATCAACAATGCATCAAAAGGAGAGTACCCCAGAAATGAATCGGGGGAACGGGTAAAGCTGAGTTGCGCCCAGCGCAAAGGGACGATGCTGAAAAGGAAGGTCAGGAGCAGCAGGGTCCACCCGGCGAATGTATGAAGGCGGCCGGATGTGCCGCGGTAGTGAGACCGGAGGGCCAGGAGGGGCAGCAGGATAAGCAGTGCCAGGGCGGTCTGCACGCTCCACAGACAATCAGCGGCGCGTGCCAGGATCGCTCCGGTTTGGTCGATGACGCTCCGGAAGAAAGGCTGCCCGCGCAGCATGAGCAGAACCAGCGCCGCAGCGATGAGGAGCGAGGGCCACATCCATGCAGCATCGGAATTTATCGGCTGTCGCGTCCTTCCCTTTTCATCGGGAGGGATGCCCCGGGGGCCTGCATGGAGGGCTGATTGATTCATGAAGCGTGTTCAGTAGTGACCGGAACAAGATACGTATGCTTTTATTTTATAAGGATGCGCCAGAATACTCCACAGCTCTGCTGCGGGATAATCCACTTAACTTGTTGTGACGCAGTTCCTTTCGGGGAACCGGTTGAACGCCTGCCGGACACGCGGTAACGCGGGTGGTGCCTTTTTCAGCGCTGCCGGTCCGGCTCAAAAAGTTTGCTGCGCACCAGTTTCATGGAGTGGGCGAGGTACCTCACCAGGGTGAAGAGAGTTTTCATGCCATACACGATGCTGTTGGTGAGATTGATGGAGGATGCCTCGTCGAAATACCGCACCGGGACCGGCACATCCCCGATTTTAAACCCGAAGTACACCGCCTGGGCCAGAAATTCCGAATCAAAGACAAATCCGTCGGAATTGTTGTGATAGGGGATGGTCTCCAGCACCGCGCGGGTGTATGCCCGATAGCCGCTGTGAAAGTCGGCGACGTTCTGCCCGAGCACGATGTTTTCTATGAGGGTCAGCAGGCGGTTGCTGAAGTACTTGTATTTGGGCATTCCGCAGGCCAGGGTTTCTTTCCTGGTGCGGATGCGCGAGCCGAGTATCACATCGCAGATGCCCTTTTCCAGGAACCCGGTGATGTAGGGAATGAGCCTGCTGTCGTACTGGTAGTCGGGATGAATCATCACTACAATATCCGGCCTTCTTTTCAAGGCTTCGTCGTAACAGGTTTTCTGGTTCGCGCCATATCCGCGGTTTTCAGAATGGACAATGACGGTGAGTCCCAACCTCCGGGCGATTTCAACCGTGCGGTCACGGCTCGCATCATCGACCAGAATAATCTCATCCACCACACCCGGAGGGATGTCATGGAAGGTTTTTTCCAGGGTTTCTTCCGCGTTATAGGCAGGCATTACGATAATAATCTTGCTTTTTGCCCCTGCTGCTTGCATGATTGATTTCCTGATCCGGCTGCAGTGGAATGGGAGTGAAGAACATCCATGCGAAAAACGTGACGCACCATATCACAAAAATAAAAAAAACTAAATAGATATTCAGGGCCCGCAGTCGATAGTCCACGGGGAATACAGAGGAAAGAATAAAGGTCAAGGGCAGGCCTTCTTTTTTTGTGGATTCGCGCGGCGCTCCCTGTTTGCAAGAGTGATATTGTTTAAACTTTATTTATATGGTATAAAACCCTCCGATTGCTGACTGATACCGCCATGAGAACCGGCCGCCATGTATATTTATAATTTCTATGTTTCCTTCGGCTTCTTTTGGAAGATTTTCATCGTATTAGGCGTATCCATCTTTTCGGGACTGGTGCTGTCCCTGGCTTATCAGATGGGCAATCGCGAAAGTCAGCAGTCATCGCAGCCGTACAGCTGGTTTATCCTGATAATGCCCTCGATGATTGCCATAATTATTTTCCTGGTGGGAGACAATTTTTTGCGGGCGGTCTACCTGCTGGGTGCAACCACCCTGATCCGCTTCAGAAACCCGGTAAAGAACCCGCTTACCACGATTTTTGTGCTGGCAACGGTGGGGACGGGGGCATGCGTGGGATTCGGCCTGTACGCGGGATCAATCGCGCTTGCGCTCACCTGCATGCTTATTATTAGGGTGAGCTGTTTCTGGAACACGACCGGCGGCGGCGCCGACCGGGTGCTCTACCTCGACTGCCCCTCTTCCCGGCAGCCCGAGGTGATACTGCAGGAATTAAAACAACAGGTGACGAAATGGTCGCCGCTCAGCCTGGAGACCGCTCCCGGGGGGGACCGTCTCTATTATGCCTACACGGTGGAGCTGAGCGGAGCCCCCGCAGCCGCTGCCATCATCAGCAGATTCAGAAGCGCCGGCATCGCCGCGCATATTATTGAACCCCGGGGAATGGAGGAATTTTGAAGCGTCTGATGCTGTCGTTCCGTCCCCGGTATGAATTGAAGTACATCATTTCCTCAGAGGTCGCTCATGCCATTGAAGGCAAGCTCACCGGCTATTGTGAGCATGACGCTCATGGCCGGGAGGGCTGCTACATCAACGAGACCCTTTATTTTGATTCACCCGCTCTTGATTTTTATTTCCAGAAAGTAGAGGGCATCAAGCTGAGAAGAAAAGTGAGGATTCGGAGGCACGGGGACGCCGGCCCCTGGGAAAGGGCCTTTGTGGAAATCAAGCGAAGGAACGGCCAGTATATTGAGAAATCCCGCTTTTCCTTGCCCGCGCCGCTGCTGCCCCTGCTCTTTGACCGCTCGCAACGGCAGGCAATCTGCGACTCCCTGACCCCGGGAGAGGTCCAGGTGTACAATGAGGTGAGCGCCCTGTCCCGGCTGCTTCATCTGCGGCCGGTTATTTTCATCCGCTACCAGCGAAAGGCCTTTTGGGCAAAGGGGGATGAGCGCCTGAGAATCACCTTTGACTCGAACATAAGCTATGACGTGGCGAACCACGATTGCCTGTCCCCCCTGACTAATACCCAGCCCCTGCTCGAGGGGGATCAGATCGTGATGGAAGTTAAGGCGAACGGGAGGATCCCTTTCTGGGTGCTTGAGCTCATCAAGGAGTGCGGGTGCCGGATGGTGAGATTTTCCAAATATTGTCTGGGGGTT
Organism: uncultured Thermodesulfobacteriota bacterium; assembly: GCA_964459295.1. Classification (GTDB taxonomy): domain Bacteria; phylum Desulfobacterota; class WTBG01; order WTBG01; family WTBG01; genus CAZWCD01. The sequence continues at coordinate 10,202 of CAYWLT010000025.1, read as the reverse complement.
CAGCGGTCGCAGGAGCTGCGGGGCATGTACCTCAATTACGCCGGAAAAGAGACTGCGCCTCCGGCACCATGAGGGGCACAAACGCTAAAGGAGAAAAGCTGTGGATTCAGCACTAACCGGTTATTTCAATTTTGCACAGATTACCCTGGCAAGCCTGGTCATCATTCTTATTCTCAGCACCGTCCTCTGCACGATCATCTCCCTCGTGTACCGGATGTGCATCCGGGGCACCTCCTATTCGGCAAGCTTTCAGCAAACCATTATCCTCATCGGGGTAATTGTGTCGGTGATTATGTTGATTATCGGGAGCAACATCGCGCGGGCATTCTCACTGGTCGGCGCGCTGTCCATCATCCGTTTTCGGACCGCGATCAAGGACCCGCTGGATGTGGGCTACCTGTTTTTTTCCATGGCGGTGGGCATGGCCTGCGGGACCCAGTTCTACGGCATAGCGGTCATCACCACCTTCTTCATCTCCGCGGTGATCCTGCTCCTTACCGCCACCAACTTCGGCAGCCGCCAGGTTCTGGAGTATTTTCTGGAGATACAATTTTTCAGCGGGACCGATCCGGGGACGCTCATGGCCGAGTGCCTTGACAAGTTCACCGCGCGCTCGGTCTGCAACCGCATCGAGACGGTCATGGGAGGAGCGCTGCTTGAAGCAAGCTATACCCTGCAGCTCAAACCGGCGGCTTCGGAAAAAGAGTTCCTGAATACCCTGCGCGAAATTAACGGGAATAACAAGGTGAGGTTGATCTTTAAGTCCCCCGGGTTCGAGATATAGCGGTGCTTGGTCCACAGATCCCTCTCAGCAAAAAAAAACAATTCTGCTGCAAGCTTGTCATCCTCCTGGCCGTACTGGTTATCACCGGGCTTGCGGCCCTCGAATACCGCTGCTCCCGGGTATTCGCCGGCATTCCCTACCGGGACCACATCCGCGCCTATCTGAAAAACATCGTGTGGAGAGGGATGTTCGTCAATCCGGTGAAGAACATCGTTTTCACCCGGGAAGAAAACCTTGCCACGACCAGGCTGCCGGTATGGGAGATCCGGCTTTCGGGGAAAAAGCTTGCCGCGCTCAACAATGATCTTCCCCTGAGCGGCCGCACCTACCAGTCGGGAACCCTTCTCATTAATGGGAAGCCCTACCCGGCGCGATTCCGCTTCCGGGGCGACGGCTTCTGGCACTGGCGCAGCAAGCAAAAGTCGTGGAAGATCCAGTTGCGGCAGGGCGCGCGCTATGAAGGGAAGAGGGAATTTAATCTGATCAACCCCCGCTGCACCACCACCCTGGTCTGGCCGATCACTGCCTATGTCGCGCGGGCCATGGGCCTGGAGACGCCGGTGCTGCAGCACGTCCATGCCCGTCTCAACAACCAGTATCTGGGGGTGCTCTATCTGGTGGAAAATTTCGACCATGATTTTACCGCGTTGCACGGCCTCCCCGAAGGCGCCCTTTACAAGGACGAGGCATTGGGCGGTCCTCCCTTCCAGGATTCATGGAAACGGATCGACGACTGGAAGATCAGGCCGCCCGATGTGAAGCAGGAGCATCAGGCAGGCGCCCATCCCGGGGAAAAGTATGAAAAGCATTTAACCGATTACCTACAGTGCGTTGCCATTGAGGATAACCGGGAATTTTACCGGCGGCTTGAAGAACTGGTCGATATGGATAAGTATCTCCGATGGTGGGCGCATGCCACCCTTTTCCTGGATTCGCACCAGGATCGCGTGCACAACAACCGGCTGTATCGCAACCCCGCCTCGGCCAAACTTCAACCGATTCCCTGGGACATGACCATTAATTACGAAAGGAAGCCGGACGACGGCATTGACCTCGCTACCAATCCGGTTACCGAGCGGCTCTTACAGTCACCCCGGTATGTTCACCGCAGAAATGAGATCCTCTGGGAGGCGCTCCAGGGGCCCGCGGAGGGCGACAGTCTGGTGCGGTGGTTCGACCGCACGGTCGATCTTATTCGGCCCGACATGCACAGCGATCCCTACAAGGATTCATTGCAGATGCTCTTTCCCATCTTCATGATCCTTTCGGAGAAATATGTCTTTTCCATGGCCAATCTTCCGGTCACCAATGACATCTTTGAAAACGATGTGCAGGTTATACGAGCGTTCCTGAAAGCCCGGATGACCTACCTCGCGCGCCTGCTCTCGGCGACGGAGGCGAAGCTGACCCTCCGCGCTCCGGTGGAAAAGGAAATGCCGCTTCCGGCGCCGTTTTCGCCGGCCGGGGTGATCGGCGTTGAGGTGGGGGGAGAATCAGGACTGCAGACGGAGGCAATCAGGGTGCATATTGCCGGAGCCGGTTCGCCCGGCGGTGAGCCGGCGGTTTTTTACGGAGATGCCGGCGCGCCGGTCAAAACAGCGGGTAGGTGCGAAGGACGGGGGGATGCCGGGGAAAACGCTGTTTATGTGTTTCCGGTACACGAGCTTTTGCTTCCCGGCAGGCAGCCGCGGCCGCCTTTCGGATCCGAACCGGTCGGATTTTCCTTTATCCTTGCCGAGCCATCATCCGGCGGCGACGCGCCGGCCATACTGAAGGTCGAACTGCAGGGCATGCACCCGTTCACCCGCCGGCCGGTTTTCCTGGAATGTTCCGGCTTCTCGCCTGCCCAAGCCGGCGCTTCGGTTCCCCGGGGGACATTTTTGCCCAAGGCGCGGCCCCCGCGCGAAATCGTCTGGAGCGGGCGGCAGAGGATGGACCGGGATGTTCAAGTGGACAAAGATGAGATGCTGATTATTCGTCCCGGTACCCGGATAGAGATTTCGCAGCGAGCTTCCATTCTAGCCTATGGGAAAATAGTGGCGGCCGGCACGGCGGCTTCTCCTATTATATTTACCCGGGCTCCGGGTGCCTCCTCCTGGGGATCGGTGGCGGTGCAGGGTGCGGGCGCGCACGGCTCGGTGTTTGAGCACTGTATATTTGAATACGGGAGCGATAGTGAAATGGCCGGTGTGGTTTACAGCGGGGCGCTCTCGATTTACAACGCGGACGCGACTATCAGCAACTGCCGGTTCCGCTTCAGCCAGGGGGATGACGGGTTAAACACCAAATTTTCGCGCACCGATGTGGTAGATTCCAGCTTCATTGATAATAAAGCCGACGGGTACGATCTGGATTTTTCCGGCGGGCTTATCGCGCACAACCTGTTTGAAAGAAACGGCGACGACGGGATTGATTGCGGAACCGCCCATCCCGTCATCAGGGATAATCGCGTCGTAAGCTCGGGAGACAAGGGCATTTCCATCGGCGAGCGGTCACGACCCGTGGTGGAAGGTAATGTTATTGCCCATTGTAATGTGGGGATTGCCGTCCAGGGCCGGTCGGAGCCGATGATACGGAACAATGAATTTCGCTCCAACACCCTTGCGGTAAGCGTCTATCAGAAGAACAAGATTTTCGGCGGGGCGCAGGTGACCATTCGCGAGAGCCGGTTTTACCATAATCAGCGTGATGCGGAGGCTGATCCGGCCTCTTCCGTCTCCCTGGCGGCATGTGAGACGGACCGCGAGCGGTTGCAAGGCGACGAAAACGGTTCCTTATGAAGCTTTGGTCCTGGGCACTATTTCTGGTTACGGCTTTCTCATGCATTCTCCCGGTGCCGGCGCACGGCGCGGCAGGGGATGGCGGATCAGGCAGTTTGATGGTTACCGGGCATATCTACCTGCCCTGGCGGGAGCCTCGTGACATAGGGGTGGATCGCGAATTTGTTGAAAAGGGGATTCCGCTTATCAATGGCATCCATCCCGATTTCGTGGTGTTCACCGGTGACCTGATCTATCATCCAAAAGAAATGGTTCGAGAGCAACTGGAGTATGTGATCGATCACGTGTTCAATAAGATTGAAACGAAAATTTACTGTAACGCCGGCAATCACGACACCTGGTGGCTTCCGTATCCCCCGGCCGTTGAACTCTTTGAAAAACTTATTAATCCCCTCCGCTTCTCCTTTGAGCACCAAGGGTCGCTTTTTCTTTTTCTATCCCTCTATGAGCCCTTTCCTCACGTGGAGGGGGAAGGGGTCACGTTCCCCCTCCGACGGGTTTGGGATACATTTGACACCGCCGCATCCCGTTCCTTTCTGGCCGGATTGAGGCAGGAGCTTGAGGGGCCCTATGATCATATCTTTATTTTTGTTCATATTCCGCCGATCAGTGATCATCCCATCGGTTACTATTGGAGCTGGTTTATCGTGCCGCTTCTGTCATCATTGAAGCAGGATGTCTTCATCTTTTCCACCTTGCAATCGGTTAAAAACGGACTGTTGCCTCACCAGTCGGTGCGTTACAAAAATCTGCGCTTTTACTGCTGGGCAAGTTATCCCCAGGGGAGCTATATCGTTCATTTTGACAAGGATAGTGTCCGGGTGGATCTGCGGCAGGGGGACAATTTTATTCCGGCCCGCATGCAAGAGGTGGATTTCCAGCCGTCCACCCGATACTCGATGCTCGCCGCTTATCTGCGACTGCTCAGGCAGCGCGCGGAGAGAAAATGGAACTACTGGTTGCATTCCATTAAAGGCGACCGTGCGCAGGAACGTCAGATGAGAAAACACGACCCCACCTGTGCGCGATGCAAGCCGTACGGGTCCTGAGCAGGGTGTTTTTTCCGGGCAATAACTTTTAGCGCTTTGCTCCGGCGCGGGTATCTGCTAATAATGAACCGGCTGAGTTCGCGAGCCGTCAGGACGGATTATTTTTTAATAACCGGGGGGCCGGATGAAGAGTGCAAAAAAGGAGAAGGTCGTCATACTGTGCGGGGGGAGGGGCACCCGTATCAGGGAGGAAACCGAGTTCAGGCCCAAGCCCATGGTGGAGATTGGCAGCCGGCCCCTGCTCTGGCATATCATGAAGATCTATTCATTTTATGGATTTAATAATTTTGTTCTCTGCCTGGGATATAAAGGGGAAATGATCAAGGAATATTTTTTGAACTATGAAATCTTAAACAGCGATTTCACCATTGAGCTCGGAGGCAACCAAAAGAACCTGACCATTCACGATTCATACCACAAAGACCGCTGGAAGGTGACCCTGGCCGATACCGGCCTCAATGCCATGACCGGGTCGCGGGTAAAGGCCATAGAGCATTACATTGACACTGAAAATTTCATGATGACTTACGGAGACGGGGTGGCGAACATCGACGTGAGCCGGCTGCTGGAATTTCACCTCTCCCACAAGAAGATTGCAACCATCACCGGGGTGCGGCCTCCCTCCCGTTTCGGCGAGCTGATCACCCGGCGGGACGAGGTGACCGAATTCAGCGAGAAACCCCAGGTGGGGGCGGGGTATATCAACGGGGGGTTTTTTATTTTTACGCGAAAGGTGTTTGATTATCTGAGCCGGGAAGAAGGCTGCGTCCTTGAAAGGGCGCCGCTGGAACGCCTGGCGAAGGACGGACAGCTCAGGGTCTTTTTTCATGACGCGTACTGGCAGTGCATGGATACCCTGCGGGACCTGGACATTTTGGAGCAGGAGTGGCTGGGGGGATCACCTCCCTGGAAGGTGTGGGGCGAGCATGACTGACTTTTGGAAATGGAGAAATGTTTTCGTGACCGGATGCACCGGCTTCCTGGGGTGCCGGCTGACCGGGCGCCTGGTGAGCCAGGGCGCAAATGTGGTGGGGCTGGTGCGGGATTCCGTGCCGCAGTCCGATTTTTTTCGTTCCAAACTGGATGAGCGGATCACCCTGGTGCGGGGAGAGGTTGAAAATTACCTCCTGCTGGAGAGGATCCTGAACGAGTATGAAATCGACACGGTGTTCCATCTCGCCGCCCAGCCCATCGTGGGAACGGCGAACCGGGGTTCGCTTTCCACCTTTGAAACGAACATTAAAGGCACCTGGAATATCCTGGAGGCCTGCCGGAGAGCCCATCCCCTGGTCCGGCGGATCCTCGTGGCCTCCAGCGACAAGGCCTACGGCACCCAGGAACAGCTTCCCTACACCGAGCAGTCCTCGCTCCGGGGATCCCATCCCTATGACGTGTCAAAGACCTGCGCCGATCTTATCGCCACCAGCTTTTTTGCCACCTATAAACTTCCGGTGGCCATCACCCGCTGCGGGAATTTTTACGGGGGCGGCGACCTCAACTTTAACCGGCTGGTCTGCGGCACCATCCGGTCGGTCCTGCAGCATGAAACGGTCACCATCCGGAGCGATGGCACGCCGCTGCGGGATTATATTTATATCGAGGACGCGGTTTCAGCCTATATCATCCTGGCCGAGCGGCTGGAAGCGCTTTCCCTGTACGGCGAGGCCTTCAACTTCAGCGGCGGGCAGCCCCTGAGCGTGCTGGATCTGACCAACCGCATTCTGGAGTGCATGGGCAAAAAAAATCACCCGGTACAGATTCTTAACCAGGCCGGGGGCGAGATTAAAGATCAGTATTTGTCCATCGAGAAGGCGAAAACCATATTGAACTGGCAGCCCCGATTCAGCATTGAAGAGGGGCTCAGGGAAACCATAGCCTGGTATCAAACATTTTTTAGCGCGCAATGAACTGGAGCGGCAAGCGGGTTTTAGTCACCGGGGCGGAAGGGTTCATCGGGTCGCACTTGGTTAAGCGCCTGCTGAATGAAGGGGCCTCTGTTCATGCGCTTGTCAAGCCGGAGAGTTCACCATGGAGGATACAGGAGTGTCTCGGCCGGCTCTCCATCCTGGAAGCGGATATTGCCGATCCCGCTTCTCTTCAACCCGGCATACCTCGATTGAAACCGCAGATAGTCTTTCATCTCGCCGCCCTGGTCGATGTTTCGCGCTCCTGGGAGCTGATCGCTTCTCTGGCCCAAACAAATATCATGGGCACCATACATCTGCTCACGGCGGTAAAAGACGCTCCCCTTGAAGCCTTTATTCACACCGGCTCTTCCGAGGAATACGGAGACGCGCCTTCGCCTATCCCGGAAACCCGAAGGGAATCCCCCATTTCCCCCTATTCTTTTTCCAAGCTTGCCGGCGCCCAATTCTGCCAGATGGCCGCGCGGACGTTTGGTCTTCCGGTAACCGTTGTCCGCCTCTTTCCCGTCTACGGCCCGTTGCAGGACAGCGCCATGTTCATCCCCTCGGCGATCAGCGACCTTTTGCTGAAAAAGGCATTTAAGATGAGCCCGGGTGAGCAGATGCGGGATTTTACCTATGTGGATGATGTGGTTGAGGCGTACCTCAAGGTCGCTTGCTGTCCGCAGGCCCGGGGAGAGCTCTTAAATGTGGGAAGCGGCGCTGCGCACAGGGTAAGGGAGATCGTAGAGATCATTCGCCGGCTGGTGGGGGGGGATACAAAGGTTGCGGTGGGCGCCCTGCCTTACCGGAAAGGGGAAGGCAGCGAAATTTTTTGTGACAACCGTAAAATACGGCAGCTCACCGGCTGGTCCCCCCGCATTACCCTGGGGGAAGGCTTGCGCCTGACCGTGGATTGGCATAAAAGTTACTACAGCGCAATTTGACCGCAGGGTTCTGCATTCCTGTCTTCCAATTGGCTGTACGATTATCTCCCCCTCTTTTTTACGGTTCTTCTGCCTTGTAAAAAGTAGTTTTCTATCAGTTTCAGCTCGATAATTTTTTCGAAAAACCGTTGCGCCTTTAAGGCGCGTCCCTTAGCCACCATGTGCCAGGGGTCGACGAACAGATCCTTTTTCCCTCTGAAGAACAAGGCCTGATCAACAAAAGGTATCCCCGTATCCCGGGCGAGGTTCATGGCAGCGGCATTGAAAAGTTCCATGCCCCCATACCAGCTTCGTTCATCCGCATAATGCTCGCAGTCCAGTAAGAACGACCTGAGGTACGTATCAATCTCCGGTCCGCCGTCGGCTGTCACACTGAACCGGTGGGCCTGATTGGAAAGGATTAAGGGGATTCCCTCGCAGGAGGCAATCTCTATGATGGTTCTGAGATTCCTGACGAAGCTCTTATAGCTTTTAAAGTCCGTGAACGCCACCGGTTGTAAAGCAGGAACGCGAAGATCGGCATAGAAGAATTTTGCCAGGAAGGCTTCGAGCGACGTGGGATACCGGAAAAAGCCCGAGGCGCCGAAGAAATGGCCATAGTCTTGCCGGAAGGGCGCCGACGACATCGGGGGCATTTTTTATGCATCCGCAGTCGTCTCGGATGTTGCATTGCGAGGATACCCTTAGTATGCTAGACTTACCGGACAACAGTCATGATTCGCGAGACACATGATGCCCATGGATTTTCATTCGCAGAAAAGCATTGCACACACGTGGGGTAGAATAGCAGGGTATGGCGTCGCTTATCTGTTGTTTATTGCCGTTCTTTCTCTGGTGCTGAAGGTACTCCGGCAGGTTCCGGAAGGGTGGCCTTTTTACACGGTGCTTGCGTGTAGTGTTCCTCCGCTATTACTCGGGATGTTTTTGAGGCGCTATTTGCAGTGAGCGGATTAAAACAATTCCGTAATGGCTTCCATGAGGGTATGAAGGAGTTTGGACTAACCATCAATGTGTTGGTTACGACTATCCTCCTCTTGGCGGTGTATATCATCGGCATCGGGTTTACCGCAATCATAGCAAAAATTGCAGGTAAGCATTTTCTTCATGGCACCTCAGTAAAACAACAGGAGTCTTATTGGTCTGCGCTTGATGCGGGCAAGCGTCCCCCGGATGACTATTACAGGCAATTTTAGCATGCCGACACGTATTGGACAGGCTGTTCAGCGGTTTTATAACCAAACCCCATTTCCTGATTACGCTTTGGAGCGTTTTGAGGACAAAAATGATTTAATCTGTTCAGCATATCCGTTTGCCACGATTCTCGACAGAAGCATTCCCGATCATGCATCGATTGTCGATGTGGGAACCGGTACCGGACAGCTCTCTGCCCTTCTTTCGCTGAGACGGAAAAATGTTCTGGGAATAGATTTTTCCGAAAGCTCACTCAATAAAGCTTCTCAGCTGAAAGACAAGTTAAATCTTGATACCTGGCAGCTCAAAAAGGTAGATATACTTGATGCCGAGCAGATAAAAGCCGTTGGGACCAGATTTGATTATGTTCTCTGCATGGGGGTTTTACACCATACAGGCAATGCCTACGGGGGGTTTCAGAATGTGCTGCAGCTTCTCAAACCCGGTGGATACATTGCAATTGGACTATATAATACTTTTGGAAGAATTCCCCTGAAGATTCGCATTTTGCTGGCGAAGACCATATTCAGGAACAATGATGCCATAAAAGACTGGTTCATTAAAATGCAAATAGGTGAGATCAATGATCCTGAAAGAGCCCGGGGCTGGTGGAATGACCAGTATCTTCACCCGCATGAAACAACTCATACCGTCGGTGAAATTTTGCGGTGGTTTCAAAACAACCATATAGAGTATTATCAATCGGTGCCGTCATTGCTGCCGTTTGATCAAAGCGTGCTTGCCATCGGCGGGGTATGGAATAAGGCTAATGGATCATATCCCCGCCTTCCCGTCAGGTTGTATAAGCAGTTGCTCTGGATCTGGAGCACTCATAACGAGGGCGGATACTGGATTACCTTTGGCAAACACAGGGCGCCATGAGCACATATATTTTAGGAATCAGCAGTTACTATCACGACGCGTCTGCAGCGCTTCTGAAGGACGGCGTTATTGTCGCCGCGGCGGAAGAAGAACGGTTTTCACGAATAAAACATGATTCTTCCTTCCCGCTTAAAGCGATCACTTACTGCCTGGAAAGCCAGCACATCACCATACAGGACGTTGCCTGCATCGGTTTCTATGAAAAGCCCCTGCTCAAATTTGAAAGGGTGCTTTCACAGCATATTGACATGTTTCCCTTAAGCATAAAGACCTTCATGAGTTCAATGCCTTCGTGGCTGGGCGAAAAGCTCAGGGTGGTCAAAACCATAAAGAAAATAATGAGGTACGAAAGCGACATCTTTTTCATTGAACATCATCTTGCCCATGCGGCAAGCGCCTTTTTGGTGAGCCCCTTTGATACAGCGGCCATTGTAACGGTTGATGGGGTGGGAGAGTGGACGACTACTGCATACGGCGTTGGGGAGGGGAATCAGATCAGCCTGACGAAAGAACTGCGTTTTCCTTCCTCGCTGGGCCTCCTCTATTCTACCGTTACCGCATATCTGGGGTTCAGCGTTAACAACTCGGAATATAAAGTCATGGGTCTCGCGGCCTATGGGATGATGGACAGGGAGAAAAACGAGTACTATCATAAGTTGCGGAAG
>CAYWLT010000024.1:0-17295 GCA_964459295.1 uncultured Thermodesulfobacteriota bacterium | reverse complement strand
TGTTTTAAACGGCGTGATCATCGCGGTTACCGCCCTTTCCCCCACCTATCCCCGGAGCGAGGAGGCAACGGCGCGGAGCATCGCCCGGGATCTCGGGGTGAAGCATTTCACGATCAAAACCAGCGAGCTGGAAAGCGCGACCTTCACTCGCAATCCACCCGACCGCTGCTATTTCTGCAAGAAGGAGCTCTTCACGCGGCTGAAGGCATTCGGCAGGAAGAAGGGGTACCCGCTGGTCATTGAAGCCTCGAACCAGGACGATGAAAAGGATTTCCGGCCCGGGCTCAAGGCCTTGAACGAGCTGGGCATCAGGAGCCCGTTTCGCGAGGTCGGACTGGGCAAACAGGAAATCAGAAGCCTGTCCCGAAAGTTAAGCCTGCCGACCTTTGACAAGCCCTCCTTTGCCTGTCTTGCGTCGCGCTTCCCCTACGGCCAGACCATCAACGAAAAAAAGCTGCGCATGGTGGATGAGGCGGAGGCACACCTGCACAGCCTTTCCTTCAGACAATGCCGGGTCAGGCACCATGGCCCCATCGCCCGCATCGAGGTGGAGCTGCAGGACATGGATCGGTTCCGCGACCGCACCTTGCGGGAAGAAATAAACGCAAAGTTCAGACAGCTGGGGTTCTCATATATCACGCTTGATCTTGAGGGTTTCCGCTCCGGAAGCATGAACGAACTGCTTCCCCCGGCCGTCTACCGTTCCGGCGGACACACCTCCCGCCGCCGCAAAAAAAATCGGACGCGGCCCAGCGCGTCCGAAAGGAAAGATTAAGGGTACCTCTAATAATTCACCATACAACCTCTCTCTGTCATTCCCGCGAAAGCGGGAATCCATAAAATCAAACACATGGATTCCCCGATCAAGTCGGGGAATGACAAGAAAATGAATAATTAGAGGTTCCCTTAATATCCGTGTGCATGCGGTCTACCTCGCCGACTTCGATCGCCCGATCAGCGGCCGCGCCTCCCGGACAAAATCTTCTAAAAGCATTGCCAGTCCGTCACCCGCCTCGCCGCCGCAAAGTTCATCCACGGCCTGAGCACAGGTTGGATCGGTAGCCCGGCTCCTGTCCCCGGCAACCGCCCTCCCTGCACCAGCGGGGTGCGCCGCCTGCAGCGACCGGGAACACGCCGCAGCGGCACGTATGAACTCCATCGACCTCAACCGCCGGGCCAGCGCGCCTGCGACCGACTCTTCAAACCGGCCCTGCAACGAGCGCAATGACGTCTCCGCCTGCGCAAGCACCGCATTCGGCCGCGGGCCATCCGGCTCTACCGGATTGAAGTCCTCACCATACCCCTGGAGGAAATTGCCAATCTTGATCCACAGCCACTCATTGCCGTTGCTGTCCGCACCTATCCCGTACACCCCGGGGATGCCGGTCTCGGTCCATCTGGTCCCATCACTGGCAAAACCTCCCACACCGAGCATGAGATACGCGGTGACCCACCACGGGGGAATCTCACCCGGCGTTTCGATGAACTCACTGCCGAGTTGCACCGGCCAGGGGAAAAGGGTGGTAAAGGCAATCGATTGTATGCCCAGATAATCGCGCGTGTATTCCATTCGCATGAACAGGGGGACCAGGGCAATGCGCATGCGCACCCAGTTTCTATCATCGCTGTCCGCGCCGAAGATAATGGATGCGGCAGTCCAGGTTGTTTCCACATCGCCGATTTTGTATTCGACCCACGAGGCGCTCAGGCCGTCATACCCGCCATAGAGCGGGGTGGCCCGCCCCTCGGCGGCAAATCCGACCACCAGCGCAACGGTTACTGCTATCAGCCATCCTCTCATGCGACACATCCCGGGCACACTCCAGTCTAAGGCAATCTGAACCCTTTGGAAACGACCACAATACCTGATTCGGTAACGGTAAAATTTTTCACGTCATCGCTCAGATCATATCCGATGGTCATTCCCTCGGGGATCTCCGAATATTTGTCCACAATGGCGTTTTTGATTTTTGCCCCCTCCCTCACCCGGACGTCATCGAGCAGGATGGAATCTTCAACCCGGGCGTAACTGTCCACCCTTACATTGGCGGAAATGATGGATTTGCGCACTTCGCCCCCGCTGATGATGGCGCCGCCCGCTATAATCGAATCGTACGCCGTCCCCCTTCGCCCTCCCGTCGCGGTGTCTTCACAGAGAATGGTTTTCGCCGGAGGGTTCGGTGCGTGATAGGTGTGAATGGGCCATTTCGTATCATAGAGATTCAAGAGGGGGCAGATGGAAACCAGGTCCATGCTGGCGTCGAAATAGGCCTCCACCGTCCCCACGTCGCGCCAGTACTCGGCCTGTCCCTCCCCGTCCACAAAGTTGAAGGCAAACACCCGATCACCGCTCGCCACCATCGCCGGTATGACGTTTTTGCCGAAATCGTGTTCGGTCGCCCGCTTGGCATCTTCAATAAGCCGCTTTACCATGATTTCGGTGTTGAAGACATACACCCCCATGGAGGCAAGAATCTTATCCGGCTTTGACCGTACGGTCCGGGGGGTTTCCGGCTTCTCCTCAAACCCCTGTATCCTGAAATCCGCATCAACCGCGATAACGCCCAATTCGCGTGACAGTTCTTTATCCATTTCAACCGAGGCCACGGTCACATCGGCGCCCTTCTGCAGATGGAAATGTATCATATCCCGGTAATCCATCTTGTAAATGTGATCCCCGGAGAGGATGAGCACCAGGTCCGGCGTTGCCTTTTGCAGCAGGTAGATGTTCTGAAAAATAGCGTCAGCCGTGCCTTTGTACCAATCTTCATTTATCCGCTGCTGGGCGGGAACGACGGTGACATACTCACCCAGGGCGCCGCTTACAATATTCCACCCCTGCTGGATATGCCTGCTTAAGGAAAGGGACTTATACTGGGAAAGGACATAGATGTGCCGCAGGCCGGAGTTAATGCAGTTGCTCAGGGTAAAATCAATGATCCGGTAAATCCCGCCGAAGGGAACCGCCGGCTTCGCCCGGTCCCGGGTGAGGGGGTAAAGCCGCTCACCCTTGCCGCCCGCCAGAACCAATGTGGTTACCGACTTCACCGCTTATACCTGCTTCCTTTCCAGAAGGGCGCGGATCTTCCGCTTCAGCTCGGTTAAATCCGATGACTTGACGACAAAATCATCGGCCGCCCAGCTGATGAAGTCATCCTTGTAGCTGGAATAGGCGCTGTGGATTATGACCGGGATGTTTCTCTCCTTGCCGATAATCTTCCCCAGGGCTTCCAGCCCGTCCATGACCGGCATGCGGATATCCAGGACCACCAGGTCCGGCGGTGCCTCGGCTATGCTGTCCAGCGCCTCCTTCCCGTTGCGGGCCAGTTGTATCCGGTATCCCTCGTCACGCAATTCCTCCTGATACAGCTTCCGCTGGTTGATCTCATCGTCCACAATCAGTAACGTTGCCATGGAACCGCCCTCATAAGAATGTGCTTTGTGATGGCGCGGCAGGCAATGTTCCCCGCGCCGGAACGGTCCGCAGCCGCCGCACTGCGGACTCACATCTTGTACTTGAAATCATCGGGGCCCAGCTTTTCCAGCCACTCGGTGAAATTATCCGGCTTCTCCTCAGATTCGGCGTCTCCGGTGTGGCCGGCCTTCCTGATCACCTCTTCGGCCACATAAATGGGAGACCCCACCCGCAGGGCAAGGGCGATGGCATCGCTGGGCCGGGAATCAATTTCCACCGCGCCTTTCTTGGTGTTGATGTGAATGACCGCGTAAAAGGTGTTATCCTTCAAATCCGTCACCACGATCTTGGTTGTTTCAGCCCCGAGCCCCTTGATGACGTTGAAAAGCAAATCGTGGGTCATGGGCCGGGCGGTGCTGATTTTACGCAGCTCCAGGGCAATGGCATTTGCTTCAAAGATGCCGATCCAGATGGGCAGAACCCGCGTTCCGTTCATTTCCTCCAGGAAAACCATCGCCCCGCTTTTGGCCAGATCGAATGCCAGATTTTTTACCTTAACTTCAATCAACATGCGCCGCACCTCACTTTCCTGCGCCCTGTCCCTGTCCGCGGTCAGCGCGGATTGAATGACGCCTGATCAGGGGACGACCGGTTCCACTCCGGTAACCGGATAATCTCCTCCCCCGAAGCTGTTTAGCTTAACCGGATCCTCCAGCGTGGTACTATACACCGGCGCAATCTTCGACAGCATCTCGCGCGGATTCACCCGATTTCTGCCGGTTTTCCCGCTCCCCGCCGGCGCGCCGGGGAGTGCAATGCCGTCCCGCTTTGCCATGAGGGACACAAACTCAAAAGTCACGTCGGAAAGGGAGGCGGCAAGCTTCTGCTGAAACGACGCGCTCTTCAACAAACGCTCGTCCTCGGGATTGGTGATAAAGCCGGTTTCGATGAGCACCGAGGGGATCTCCGCCGCCCGCAGCACGACAAACCGCGCCTGCTTGGGCTGTTTGAACTTGACCTGGTTCAGGCCGCTCAGCGTGTTCAATATCATCCCGCCAAAGCGAAGGCTGTCGTTCATGGTCTGGGTTTGCACCAGGTCCACCAGGATGCTGCTCAGATCCTTGTCGTCGGCGTAGGCCACCCCGCCGAAAATGTCGGAGGCGTTTTCCCGCTCCGCCAGCAGGCGGGCGGCCTCATCACTGGCCCCCTTGAGCGAGAGGCAGTACACCGACGCGCCTCTCACGTTCTTGTTTAAATTGGCATCGGTGTGCAGGCTGATGAAAAAATCGGCGCCGTAATCGCGGGCTATGGCTATCCGCTTTTCCAGAGGGATAAAGTAATCACCGTCGCGGGTTAAAAAGGCCTTAAAGCCGGGCTTGCGGTTGATGCAGTCCCGCATCTTTTTCCCCAGCCCCAGCACGATGTCCTTTTCGTAGGTGCCCTGCCGGCTGACCGCCCCCACATCATCTCCGCCGTGCCCGGGATCAATAACAATAATCCGGCGCTCTTTGCTCTGCTCCCGCACCCGGGCCTTGTGCTCTTTCTCGGCCAGGTCGGAGCGGTTTAAATCAATTACCAGCCGGTAGGGCTTGTCCTCAAAGGGATTGAGCAAAAAGACCTTGGACTGAACCGGCTGGACCAGGTCCATCACCAGCCTCACGGTTTCGGCGTTAAACCGGGCGACCCGCACCCGGTGGATAATCGAGTCGCCCACGGTGAATGAGCGGGGTGAAGCGACAGCGGTCGCGGCGTCCTTCAGATCGATCACCAGCCGCGCCGGGTCCTTGAGCTCCATGGTTTGATAGGAAAGGGGCTGATCGCTGTCAACCACGATACGGGTGTGGTCGGGGGCGGAAAAATAGCGCATGTCCCCCACCTTGATCGAGGCCGCGGCCTGCCCGGCACCGGCCAGGAACAGCGCCCCGATGGTCACCCACCCTGCAACTCCATGCTTCAGCATTATTCTCCCGCCATTGCCAGCAGAACACAACCATTTTTTTCGGATTTTATAATAATTTTGCTTCGTTGTCAAACAGCTTGTTGAACCGCGCCACCCTCTTTTCGCTTGCCAATCATCCGCGTCTTCATTACAATGGGTTCGAATCGCCGGCGCATGCCCTTCGGAGCCCCGAAACCACGTGCAACCGGTAGAACGCTCACCTGCAGGAGGCACCATGTCCGAGACATCCATCAATGAAGCGGGAAAAAACCTGTTGAACCGAATCGTCGGCGTCTGGCCGGCCGTCATGCGGGAGCGCAGGAGGGAAAAAATACTCTACATGCTCTCGATGGTGATGGCGCTGCACGGAAAGAGCGAAGCGGGACCGGAGGAGGTGACCGAGGCGCTGCGGCTGGTTGTCCCCAGGTCCTATGACCCCTTATTTCACATGCTGGAGGACATGGACAAGTTTAAAAGACTGGCCCTCGATATTTACGACGATATGGAGGCATACCGCGCCCTGCCCATCCAGGTCCGACGATGGGAACGGCCGAACGCCGCGAAACCGGCCAAGTCGCCCGGGCAGATGAAGGTCATCGCCTTTTGCGCCAGCCCCCGGAAAAAAGGGAACACCGATCTTTTAATTGACGAGGCGCTTGCCGGGGCGGAGAGCGCCGGGGCAACGGGAGAAAAAATAATGCTCCAGAAGATTGACCTCGGCTTTTGCGTCGGCTGCCGGAGGTGCAAGGACGAGGGATATGAAGGCATGTGCACGGTTAAAGACGATATGACCGGGCTTTATGAAAAGATCGTCGCTGCGGACGCCGTCATCGTCGGGTTTCCCATCTATACCAGCAGGGAATGCGCCCAGCTTTCAACCTTCCTGGACCGCTGGGACTGCTTTGAGCGGTTTAAATTCCGCTCCATGCTGGAACCGGGCCGAAGGGCACTGGTCATCGGAACCTGGGGCTATCCGTATATCGACACCTATGACCATGTCATGGAAAACGTCATGATGGTTTTACACATGCACAAGGTGGAAACGGTTGAGGCCATCTCCGCCTGCGGGTTCGAGGGAATCCTCCACGGCCTCGATGAAAAGCGGGCGGGAACCATCGCCCAGTTCCCGGCGGAGCTGCGCAAGGCCTTCGAGGCCGGGGTGGGGCTGGTAACCGGGAAGTGAGGTATTGCGGATTTCCGAATTCGGATTGCGGAATGTTGCAATTTTGGCATCCGGATTGCGGATTTCGCATGCAATTGGCGTATCGTTTGTATGGGCGTATTGCCATACGCTCTCGTGGGGCGACCGGCCGGTCGCCCCTGCCTTTAATACGGCATCGACAGTGAAAAATATTGTAAAGCCTTCTGAAAATGTCTATAGTGTGAACATTGACTAATGCGGAGGGTTGCAGCGATGGAAGGGCACATTTACAAGCCGTTTGACCGGGAACTGAGCGACCTGAAGGAAAATCTCTTGTTCATGGGCGAGCTGGTGGAAAAGGCCATCAACCGGGCCATCACCTCCCTCGGGGAGAGAGACTCCGAACTGGCCGCGGCGGTCATCGCGGATGATGACGCGGTTGACAACCAGGAGCTGAAAATCGACGAGCTATGCCTGAAAATTCTCGCCCTGCGCCAGCCGGCCGCGCGCGACCTGCGATTCATCACCACCGCCATCAAGGTGAACTATGACCTGGAGCGCATCGGCGACATGGCGGTCAACATATGCGAGCGGGTTCAGGAACTCAACGCCGAGCCCCAGCTGAAGCCCTATGAGGTGCTGCCCCGGATGGCGGAGCTCGTGCAGCAGATGCTCGCGCAGAGCCTGAGCGCCTTCATCAACGCAAATTCCGACCTTGCCTGGCAGGTCATCAGGCTTGACGAACAGGTGGACCGGCTGAATGACCAGGTCTTCCATGAGCTGCTGGATTATATGACCCGCGACTTCAGCACCGTCACCCGGGCGACCCGCCTGCTGCTCATCTCCAGATACCTGGAGCGTATCGCCGACCACGCGGTGAACATCGCCGAGCTGGTGATCTTCATGGCCCAGGGAAAAATCGTCCGGCATTTAAGGGATACCAAAGGAGAATAAGGAAGTGGCCTGGTATCGCCCGATCCTGCTTGCGGGAATCGCCCTGCTCAGCGGGACCTGTTCCAACAGCTACCCCCGGCAGGCGGTCAACAACCGGTTCACCGTGAACATCGCCGGTTCCACATCGGTCATGCCTTTCAGCGAAAAGCTGGCTGAACATTTCATGCTGGATCATCCCACCTTTGCCATTAACGTCCAGGCAGGAGGATCGACCGCGGGGATTCAGGCCGCCGTCACTCACACTGTTGACATCGGCATGTCCTCACGTGAACTGAAGGGCGATGAGCGGGCGCTTACCGTGATACCCATCTGTTATGACGGCATCGCCATCGTGGTCAACCCGCTCAATCCGGTCGCCTCGCTTGCCCTGTCCCAGGTGCGGGGCATATTCAACGGGACCATCGCTAACTGGAAAGAGCTGGGCTGGATCGACCGCCGGATCGACGCGGTCAGCCGGGAGGAGGGTTCGGGAACCCGGGGCGCCTTCGAGGAGCTGGTGATGGGAGGCGACACCATTGATGAAGCCACCATGGTGCAGGACTCCAACGGTTCGGTGCGGGAAGTGGTGGCAACCGATCCCTATGCCATCGGCTACCTCTCCCTGGGCATCGTCGATACGCGGGTAACCGCCGTGGCCATCGATGGGGTGAAGCCGTCTCCCGTAACCATTCATGAAAAGCAATACAAGATTGTGCGCCCATTTTTATATCTCACCATGGGCACACCCGGTGAGGCCGCACAGCTTTTCATCGGTTATGTGCTTTCGGACGCAGGGCAATCTATTTTATTAAAAGAGGGACTGATACCTGCCTATGATTTTTCCTAATACCGCCATCAAGGAACGCGTGGTGAGCCTCACCCTCACCATCTTTGCCTTTTCATCGCTTGTCTTTCTCTTTCTCATATTCCTTTTTATTCTCATCGAGGGCCTCCCCCTCTTTTTCAAGGTAGGGTTGAAGCACATCATCCTCGGCTTCAAGTGGGCGCCCACCAGGGGTTCATTCGGCATCTTCCCCATGATTGTCTCCTCATGCATGGTGACCGTCGGCGCGCTGCTGATCGGGGGGCCGCTGGGACTGGGCTGCGCCATCTACCTGGCGGAGTACGCCGGCAAACGGGGCAGGATGTACCTCAAGCCCTCCCTGGAGCTGCTGGCCGGCATACCCTCGGTGGTCTACGGCTTCCTGGGGGTCGTCTACATTGTTCCGGTGATACGGGAATACCTGGGGGGCTCCGGCTTTTCGCTGCTCGCCACCTCGCTGGTGCTGGGGATCATGATTCTCCCCACGGTGATCAGCATATCCTATGACGCGATCATGTCGGTGCCCCGCTCCTACCGCGAGGGGTCGCTGGCCATGGGCGCAACCAAGTGGCAAACGGTCTACCGGGTGGTGATTCCCTCCGCGCGGTCGGGTATCCTGGCCGGCTTCATCCTGGGCATGGGGCGGGCGGTGGGTGAGACCATGGCGGTGATCATGGTGGCGGGCAACGCCCTGAAGATCCCCTCCGGCGTGCTTGAGACCTTGCGCACCCTGACCAGCAACATCGCCCTTGAGATGGCCTACGCCGGCGGCGACCACCGCATGGGCCTGTTTTCAACCGGGGTGGTGCTGCTGATCATCATCATGATGCTGAATTACATCGCCAATTTCGTCATTCGCAGAAGGGTCCTGAAATGAGGGTTAATCCCCGCTCGGTCAACGCCGTCGCCGCGCTCTGCCTGAACGCGCAGGCGCTTTTTACCGTCGGCATCCTGGTGGTGATCATCTGCATCATCTTCATCAAGGGGATTGCCAACCTCAACCTGGAATTCATCCTTGCCTTTCCCCAGGACATGGGCCGGCACGGCGGCATCTTCCCCTCCATCGTGGGAACCTTTTTTCTGGTGCTGCTTTCCCTGCTCTTCGCCGCGCCGCTGGGGCTGGGCACCGCCATTTACCTGACCGAATACACCCGGGAGTCACGGCTCACCACGCTGATCCGCTTCGGCGTGGAATCGCTCGCCGGGGTGCCTTCGATCATTTATGGCCTGTTCGGCTTCATATTTTTCGTGATCAAGCTGAAGATGGGCTGGTCCCTGCTGGCCGGTTCGCTGACCATGGCCATCATGATCCTGCCCACTATCATCCGCACCAGCGAAGAGGCCATCAAGTCGGTGCCCGTAAACCTGAGACGGGTGAGCTATTCCCTGGGCGGCACCCGCTGGGAAACCACCACCCGGGTGGTGCTGCCCTGCGCCGCCCCGGGCATTCTCACCGGCATCATGCTGAGCATCGGCAGAACCATCAGCGAGACCGCTGCGGTGATTTTTACCATGGGAAGTTCTCTTAGGCTTCCCACCACGCTGATGGATTCGGGCAGGAGCTTGGCGGTGCATTTCTATATCCTGGCGCGCGAGGGCATCTCCCTGGAAAAGGCGTATGCCACCGCCCTGGTGCTGGTGCTGATCATCCTGGCCATCAACGCCGTGGCCTATTATTTCATGCACCGCATAACCTCAAAGTACTCGTGACCGCTCCCATGGACTGCAAGATAAACTTTGAGCAGGTCAGCGCAACTTTCGGAAGCGCCGCGGTGTTGCGGGACATCAATCTCCAGGTGTGCCGGAACAGCGTCACCGGCTTCATGGGGCCGTCGGGCAGCGGCAAGTCCACCCTCATCTCGCTGGTCAACCGGATGATCGATTTTGAAAACGGCGTCACCATTGAGGGCAGCGTGACCATTGACGGCAGCAACGTGCTCGCCCCCCGCACCGACGTGATCAGCCTGAGAAAGAGGGTGGGAACCGTCTTCGCGGTGCCGCTGCCGCTGCCCCGCTCCATATTCGAGAACGTCGCCTACGGGCTGCGGTTGCAGGGAATTACCAGGCGGCCGCTGCTCGATGAGATGGTCGCGGAGAGCTTGAGCAAGGCGTTTCTCTTTGAGGAGGTGCGGGACCGGCTCGACACCTCGGCGCTCAAGCTTTCCGGAGGGCAGCAGCAGCGGCTCTGTCTGGCCCGCACCCTGGCCCTCAAGCCGGAGATTATCCTGCTTGACGAGCCCTGCTCGGGACTGGACCCCATTTCCACCGCCAAGATTGAAGAGGCGCTGAGCGAGCTCAAGCAGGAGTATACCATCGTGCTGGTCTCCAACAACACCAAGCAGATCGCCCGGGCCACGGACTACGCGGCCTTCTTCTACATGAGCGCGCTGGTGGAATACGGTGAAACCTTCTCCCTCTTCACCAACCCGGCGATGCAACAGACCGAAGATTACATTCAGGGGAAGTTCGGATAATGCCTGACTGCGCGCTGAGAACGGAACGGTTGAATCTGTTTTACGAAGGATTCCAGGGGCTGAAGGACGTCAACTTCAGCGTGTACACCCATTCCATAACCGCGCTGATCGGCCCCTCGGGGTGCGGTAAATCGACCCTGCTCCGCTGCTTCAACCGCATGAACGACCTGATTGGCGATGTGGTGATTAATGGCACCATCCTGGTGGCCGGCCGGCGGATCGAGGAGTTTGATGTCATTGCACTGCGGAAGAAGGTGGGCATGGTTTTTCAGCGGCCCAATCCCTTCCCGTCATCGGTCTATGAAAACATGATCTACGGGCTCAAGACCCACGGGATAAAAAGAAAGCACCATACCGGCATCGTCGAGCGCTGCCTCAAGGCGGTGGATCTGTTCGACGACCTCAAGGACAGGCTGCACCAGCCCGCGTTAAGCCTGTCCGAGGAGATGAAGCAGCGGCTCTGCATCGCCCGCCTGCTCACCGTGGAGCCTGAAATTATCCTGCTCGACGAGCCCTGCTCCGCCCTGGATCCCATCGCCACCCTGAAAATCGAGGAGCTGATGACCGAACTGAAGAGGAACTACACCATTCTCATTGTCACCCACAACATGCAGCAGGCGGCGCGGGTCTCCGACTACACCGGCTTCATGCTGCTGGGCGAGCTCATCGAGTTCGACACAACCCCAAAGGTATTCACCTCACCCCAGGATAAAAGAACCGAAGGTTACATCACCGGAAGGTTTGGATAGGGCGCGGGAAGGCGCAATCTCAGCCTGGTTGATTGCGTGAGCTTGGAGATGCTGCGCACGCTCGGTATCAAAACCGCGTTTACCTTTGATCCCCATTTCAAAGAGCAGGGGTTTGAAGTCCTCCCTTAACGGATAAAGAACGGGCGACCGGCCGGTCGCCCCTACAAAGTGATGCATATTTTTATTTTTACTTCGTGTTTTTTACCTCTTCCTGGTGAAAGGTTTGTTTTTACCTGTACCCTGCCCCCTCAACCCTTCAATATCCCTTCCACCGCCTCTCCCACCAGGGCGGGGTTGGTGACCACGGTGATGCCCGCCTGCCGCCAGGCGGCATTCTTTTCCGCCGCGGTGCCCTTGCCGCCGGAGATAATGGCGCCGGCATGTCCCATGCGCCTGCCCGGCGGGGCGGTCTGACCGGCGATGAATCCCACCACCGGCTTCTTCACCCGCTCTTTGACAAATGCCGCAGCCTCCTCCTCGGCGGTGCCGCCGATTTCTCCGATAATCACGATCAACTCGGTCGCCGCATCTTGATTAAACAAATTCAGCAGATCGACAAACGAGGTGCCCACCAGCGGATCACCGCCGATGCCGATGCAGGTTGACTGGCCTATGCCGCGCCGGCTCAACTGCCAGACCACTTCGTAGGTCAGGGTCCCGCTCCGGGATATCAAGCCCACCGATCCCTCGCGATGGATGGGGCCGGGCATGATGCCGATCTTGCATTTTCCCGGGCTGATCAGGCCGGGGCAGTTGGGCCCGATAAGCCTGGTCTTCTTTCCCTTGAGGTAGCTGCGCACCCTGACCATCTCCAGCACCGGGATACCCTCGGTGATGCAGATCACCAGTTCGACGCCGGCATCGGCCGATTCAACAATGGCGTCCGCCGCAAACGCCGCCGGGACAAATATGCATGATGCGTTGGCACCCGCCTGCTTCACCGCGTCCTCCACCCGGTTGAACACCGGTATACCGTCGACCGCCTGCCCTGCCTTTCCCGGCGTTACACCCGCCACAACCCTGGTTCCGTACTCTAGCATCTGGCGGGCATGAAAGCTGCCTTCGCTTCCGGTTATTCCCTGAACCACCACCTTCGTATTTTTATCGATTAAAATGCTCACCGCGTGCTCCTTATATGTTTAAGTCGTAAGGCACCTCTTGCCGTAAGCTGACAGACACTTTGTTGTGGCGCCAAAAGCCCCCTCCCTCTGAGCCACATATCAAATCCCCATGCCCCCGTGGGGACACCACAAAGCATGAAAATACGATTCCCGAAAATGTGTCATTCTGCGGCTCGACCGCAGAATCCAGTTTATAATAGTTATCAAATGGGTCCTGCGATCAAGTCGCAGGATGACGGCTCCGGCGTCGCAGGATGACGACTCCGGCGTCGCAGGATGACTTTTTTAATAATGGAGGGCCATGCTCTGTCATGGCCGAACGGACGCAACGGAGTGCGTACCTCCTTACATCTAACAGCCTGCTCGTTAGCAGACGATCCCACACAACCCCTTCAACGGGCCATGGTCGACGTGATGCCCGCCACCTTGTCCGCGGCGTCACCGAAATCCACCGCCACCTGAAAGGCAAGCCCCGATTCCTTTAAGATTCTCCTCCCCTCCTCCACGTTGGTGCCCTCCAGCCGCACCACCATGGGGAGCTTCAGTCCGACCTTTTTCGCCGCCTCCACCATGCCGGTCGCAACGCGGTCGCAGCGCAGGATGCCGCCAAATATGTTGACCAACACCACCTTTACCTTCTTGTCTGCCAGCAGGATCTTGAAGGCCTGCTCCACCTGCTCGGCGGAAGCGCCGCCGCCCACGTCCAGGAAGTTGGCGGGATTGCCGCCGGCCAGCTTGATGATGTCCATGGTGGCCATGGCCAGCCCCGCGCCGTTCACCATGCAGCCCACGTTGCCGTCGAGCTTGATGTAATTGAGCTTGTGCTGCGAGGCCTGGCTTTCCAGCGGGTCAATCTCATTCACGTCGTAGAACGCCCTGAGCTCGGGATGCCGAAAAAGCGCGTCGTCATCGAAGGTCATCTTTGCATCCAGGGCGATCAACCGGTTATCGCCGGTGATCACCAGCGGGTTGATTTCAACCAGGGTCGCGTCGTTCTCCATGAAAATGGTGAAGAGCTGACTGAACAGGGTCGCGGCCGGCGCGTGCAACGCCCTGGGCAGTCCCAGGCCGAAGGAGAGCTTGCGGGCGTGGAATCCCATGAAACCGGTCGCAGGGTCAACGCCCACCTTCAGTATCTTCTCCGGCGATCTCGCCGCCATTTCCTCTATCTCCATCCCCCCGGCCTCGGAAACCATAATCACCGGGACCGCCTGCGCCCGGTCCACCACGATACCCAGGTAGAGCTCTTTCACAATGTCCAGCCCTTCCTCAACCAACACCTGCTTTACTACTCTTCCCTCCGGTCCGGTCTGGTGGGTGACCAGGGTCATGCCGATAATCTGTTTGGCCACGGCGAAGGCCTCATCCGGGGTCGACACCACCTTCACTCCCCCACCCTTCCCCCGGCCGCCCGCGTGAATCTGGGCCTTGACCACGATTTTGCCGCCCAGTTGTTCGGCGATCTTTTTCGCCCGCGCCGCCGATCTGGCCACGCCGCCTTTGGGAATGGGAACATCATACTTCTTCAAAATCTTCTTTGCCTGAAATTCATGAATTTTCATGCGCTCTTCTCAGTATGGATTAATGATGGTTCAAAGCCGTCACGCGGTTCAGCAGCTCATGGAGGAGGGGTTTTTTAGCCTCAACAATTTGTTGAGCGGCGTGCGGCAAGAGGTGCCTTAAGCATTATATAAAAAACAAAAAAATGAGTCGATTGCTTGCCGTGCTCGCAATGACTCGCATCAATGCGACATTATCTAATGGATTCCGGGACCATGTGCTCAACACAGTTTCGGCAATCTGGCTATAACAATCCCAACGATTTCAAAAGCTCGGACGGTGAAATGATATGTTTCTTAAACCACTTGTCGGTATCGGGGAGTCCCATGGCCAGTCCCAGAAGCTCGGTAAAATAAAATATCGGCATCGCGGCTTGCTCGGCCGATTCCTGCCGGGTATCCAGATTGGCCTGGCAGAGAGGGCAGGCGGTCACAATGCACGTTGCACCCGCCCGCCGCGCGTATGTCATCAGGTCCTCCACCAGCTTGCAGACGATATCGGTTCTGGTCAGCGCGAGGCTCCCGCCGCAGCAATCAACCTTACCCGCCCAGTCGCGCGGCGCGGCGCCCAGCCATTCCATCAAGCCATCCATCAGCACCGGGTTCTCAGGGTTGCCGAATTCCGTCACCTTGGGGGGACGCACCAGCAGACAACCGTAATAGGATACCACCTTCAGGTCCGCCAGCGGCCTTCGCACCTTTTCCCTGATGGCGTTCTCACCGATATCGTTGCAGATGATGTCAAGGAGATGCCTTGTTCGGTACCTGCCCTGGTAGGGCATGCCCACCGCATCCACAATTTCCTGTTTCAGCCTCTCGTCTCTGCGCAATTCATAAGCAGCGGTTTTAAAGCGGAGGAAACAGGCTGCGCAACCGACCGCCACGTCCAATCCCCGTGTCTCGGCAATGGCAAGGTTTCTTGCCGGCAGCGACAAAGAAAGGTTGAAGTCGGTGCAGTGGGCCGAGGACGCTCCGCAGCAACTCCAGTCGGGAAGCTCCTCCAGCCCCACCCCCAGCGCATCGCAGACGGCATGAATGGACATTTCGTATTCTTGCGCCGTGGAGTGCAATGAACAACCGGGATAGTAGGAAAATTTCATGACATTATCCTTTCCAACAGTCTGTTGAAAAACCATCCGTCTGATTCGTGGCTCAGGGGGATGGGATTTTGACGCCACATACTATCATAAATTCTTTCGGGGACACTAGACTCGGCTCCGGATTCTCAACCCCTGCCCGCCGCTCTCCCGCTTCTTGCAAACAGCGCCTTGATGTCTCGTGCCGATTTGATCCGGCGGGGAATTATCCCCAGTTTGCCCCGCAGGAACATCTTGATGCCCAGCGGCACATCCTTGAGAAATTCCCCCGTCCTGATTTTCAGCAGCAGTATCAGAGAGGCCTCATGCTGCCGTCCCAGCGCCGCAATTATGGATAAGAAGGTCTTGTGCATGGTGACAATGGCGCTTTCTTTGGTTTTCGCCCCTGTTTGAAGGGCGGTTTCCCGCAGGGTATCAATGACCTTGAGCACGTCGACCTCATTGGGACAGCGCGCCACGCAGGTCCCGCAGGCGGCGCAGAGCCAGATGGCGGAGCAGGAAAGGAGGGGCTGTTTGATCCCGAGCTGTGCCATCCTGATCATCTGGTGGGGATAGTAGTCCATGGCATAGGCCACCGGGCATGAAGCGGTGCAGACGTAGCACTGATAACACCGGTTCAGATCGGCATGGCTCACCTCTCTCATCCGCCGGGCAAACTCCTGATCACAAACCTCGGTTCCGCTTGCTTTTATACATTCCATGGCTCATTCCTATCGAGGACGAATGTTAACTGAAGAATCATATCAGCCCTGTCTTGTCGAAGGAGCTTCAGCGACTGAAAAATCTTATAAGATTTCCCACATGCGTTCGAAATGACAAAATTAGATTTTTCGCGAGAGGTTAATGCTGAGCAATACCATAAGATTCTTCGCGAAGCCTGTCCTGAACGAAAAACGAAGATTCTTCGCGGAGTTTATCCTGAGCGGCAAATGGAGATTCTTCGCGGAGTTTATCCTGAGCGGTAAATGGAGATTCTTCGCGGAGTTTATCCTGAGCGGTAAATGGAGATTCTTCGCTTCGCTCAGAATGACAAGCGAAGGGCTCAGAATGACACAGCAAAGGACTCAGCATAACAAGCGACGGACTCAGCATAACAAGCGAAGGGCTCAGAATAACAAGCGAAGGGCTCAGAATGACACAGCAAAGGACTCAGCATAACAAGCGAAAAGCCCCCAATGACAGGCAACGTGCTCGAAATCAATACTCAAACAATTATTTACTCAAGCTCCTTCGAATAATAACCCTCCCGGTACAACTTCTCGTCATCCCGCACCTGCAGGCGGATTAATACGATGGCGAGAAAGATCAGCGCCCAGAGGGAAAGCAAGCCGTAGATGCGATCCGGGGTCATGGTCCTCGCCGCGTCCACCTGCTCGGCAGTTATTACTGCGGCGCCTTGATCTCCCTCCGATTTCACTTCCTCCACGGTTATGGTTTTGACCGCCGGTACTTCTTGGCCATAGGTGGATGACCCCGTGATGAAGACCAACGTCGCCGTCACCATTACCACAATCAGCACGATCGTGCATATACCCAAACGGGCCATTACAGCGCTCTCCCGGGTTAGGAAAAATATCCAATAATGCTGCAGACCACAAATGCCATGACCGACAGCCAGCCCAGCGCCGTGAAGAGAGGGCTGCGCTCATCCCTCTGGGCCCTGCGGTCAAAGAAGGGGACAAAGAGAATGACCAGCGCCGCAATGATAAGACCGACAATCCCCGCCACCTCTCCTTCGATGCTCAGCACGTAGGTGGGCATCCACTTCAAAATCTGGTAGACCCAGAGGAAGAACCAGTCCGGCTTCACCCCTACCGGGGCGGGTTTCAACAGATCGATTTCAGGGCCGAGCTCCGAGGGAATCAGCGTGGCCAGCGTCACCAGCCCCCCGAAAAGAAGCAGGCAGTTGACGGCATCGTGCCAGAGAAAATGGGGGAACATGGGCTTGCCCGGTATCTCCCGCTTCTCGGCCTCGGCTTTTTTCAGCACCGATATGGGCACGCTCATGCCGTGCAGCTGGACCAGGATGACATGTGCCACGATC
>CAYWLT010000023.1:0-17822 GCA_964459295.1 uncultured Thermodesulfobacteriota bacterium | reverse complement strand
CCGTACGGGTCAGGGGGGTTGTTACGTTTGAGATAAATTTGGGGCACGTGCATCTCGAAGGGGAGCGCTGCGCCGGAGGCAAGGCCCCGGCCGTTCTCGTCGGACACGCCGGCGGAACCATCATCTCCCCCGAAGAGGTGCTGCAAGCCGTCAGGGAGGCCTTCGCCCACCATGGCTGATCCGCTTAAACACCACGGCCGCCGGCCGGTGCATCCGCTGGATGACCTGCTGCGTACGGACCGAATGCCGCATATCTGGTGCCCGGGCTGCGGCATAGGAACCGCCTTCTCCTCATGTCTCCAGGCCATCAAGGCAAGCGGCGTGGCTATTGATAAAACGGTGATGGTCTCCGGCATCGGCTGTTCGGGCCGTGGCGCGGGCTACGCAAGAATGGACTCCTTTCATACCACTCATGGCCGGGCAATCCCCTTTGCCACCGGCATGAAGATTGCCAATCCCGAACTCAATCTGATTGTCTTCAGCGGTGACGGCGATCTGTTTGCCATCGGCGGCAATCACTTCATTCATGCCGCCAGGCGCAACATCGACATGACCGTTATTTGCATCAACAACCTGAACTACGGCATGACCGGCGGGCAGGTTGCGGCGACCACGCCCTATCAGGCACGTACCACCACCACGCCCCTGGGCAACCCCGAGACTCCCTTCAATCTGCCCTTTCTGGCCTGGGCCGCCGGGGCTACCCATGTCGCGCGCTGGACAATTCTGCACACCCGTGACATCAAGGAATCGATTGTGCGCTGCCTGCAGCGCAAGGGGTTCTCCTTTATCGAAGTGCTTTCTCCCTGCCCGGTCAATTACGGTCGCCGAAACAGGGAAAAGCCGCTCGACACCCTGGCCATTTACCAGAACATGACCGTGATCAAAAACGGTGTCAGCCCCGCCGACGCGACAATGGATATGAAAAAGGGCATCGTCCTTGGCACCTTCATCGACGAGGATCGCCCCACCTGGCAGGATATGTATGACCGGCTTTACCGCAAGGAATAGCAGGCTGTTGAAAAACAACCCATCTGCTTAACAAAACCACCCTCGTCTGGAAGACGAGGGGCTCTGGCAGGCTGTTGAAAAAGTAGGTTGAGACGTGCTGAATAACGTGTGGCTCGGGGGGAGCCACGACAACTGTTTTTCAACTGCCTGCCGACACCGGCTGATTGAAATCAACTGCTGAGGCTAAGACAAACTGTATAAAGAGTCTCTGGCGACAACTGCAGCTTCACCTGCAGGCGAGGGGGTTCAACCATCCCGGAAATGGATACTAAGGCACTGTGCCCGCCTTTTGCATATAGTGTGCTCGAGTGCGGCACGGCATTGCAAATGCAGTTATCAGGTGATCCGTCATGACAGCAGCCCGGTTGGAAAAAAGAGAAATTGTTTTTACGGGGTTCGGGGGTCAGGGCATTGTGCTTATCGGGAGCATTGTCGGCCGCGCCGCAGCCATCGGCGACCACCGCGAAAGCACGCTGGTGCAGTCATACGGGCCGGAATCCCGGGGCGGCTTCTGCAGCGCCCAGGTCATTGTCTCACCGGATCCGATTCGCTACCCCTATGTCCGGCGGCCCGATATTCTGGTCGCCATGTCGCAGAGCGGCTTTGAAAAATTCGCGGGAGCGGCCGATGCCCGCACCCTGCTTTTGTTCGAACAGGATCTGGTCCGGCCCGGCGCCTGCACCCTTGAATGCTACAGCATCCCCGCAACGCGCATGGCGGAGGAGATGGGCCGCAAGATGATTGCCAATATTGTTATGCTTGGCTTTTTTGCTTCGGTTGCCCGGGTGATTTCCCGGAAGGCAGCCGAGGATGCGGTGACCGCCATCGTCCCCAAGGGAACCGAAGAACTCAACCTGAAGGCCTTTACCCGAGGCTGGGATTACGGCATCGCCACGCTGAAGGCACGGGATAAAAAGCGCCGAAGTGAGCGGGGGCACGCGGATGAGTCGTAAAAAAGACAGGCTGCAGCGCGTCATAATTCTCGGTGCGACCCCGGCCGGCATCGCGGCGGCGAACAAGCTGGGCGAACTTGATGTGCCGGTTGTGCTGGTTGACCGGGAGCCGGATCTGAACGAGAAATTGCATCGCGATGAGTGGCGCCTTGCCTCGGGCGTGCGCTTCAACTTCGCCCACCGGCCCGGACTGATCAGGCTTCTGGGCAACCCCGGCATAAGGCTTTTAGTGCCGGCCGCGGTAGATTCCATCAAGCACAGCATACAGGGGTTTACCGCGCGCATCACCCCGCTTCAGACATTTGTCGACGCGGAAAAGTGCACGCTGTGCGGCAGGTGTCTTGAGGCGTGCCCGATACGACTATCCGACGGCACAAAAGCGATACGGATTGAAAGCCGCCGGAGCCTGCCCGGACGGGCCCGGATTGAAAAAGCCAAAACGCCCCCCTGCCAGGAGAAGTGCCCCCTGGGCGTGAACGCGCAGGGCTATATAGCGCTGGTGCAGGCCGGCAAACACGCCGAAGCGCTTGAGCTCATTCGCCGGGAAAACGTGCTTCCGGGCATTTGCGGGCGCATCTGCACTCACCCGTGCGAGGCCGCCTGCCGGCGCTCTGAAATTGATGCGCCGGTGGCGATCCGGGACCTCAAGCGCTTTGTCACCGACAGCTCCGCCGCGCCCGGCGGCGGGGCCATGCTCCGTTCGGCCCCTTCCGCTTCACCACAAACCAGAGTCGCCGTGGTCGGATCAGGCCCCGCCGGACTGGCGGCCGCCGCGGAGCTCGCCCGGAACGGCTGTGCGGTAACGGTGTATGAAAAAGAAAATCTTGCCGGCGGCCTTCTGCGCTATGGCATCGGCCGGTATCGCCTGCCGGCCGACGTTCTCGATCAGGACCTGCAGTATATTCGGGACCTCGGCGTGCAGCTTGCGACCGGCCACCCGGTTGATCTTTCCCTCGGGCTTGACCGCCTGCTGAAAAAGTTCGCCTTCCTGATCCTGGCCACCGGCAGCTGGCTCGACCGAAAGCTGGAAGTACCCGGTGAAAATCTGCCGGGCGTCGAAGGCTGCCTTTTCTTCCTGAACCGGCTGTACCGCGGTGAATGCAGCGAGGTGCAGGGCTCGGTTGCGGTCATCGGCGACGGCAACAGCGCCTTTGATTGCGCCCGCGCCCTGGTGCGGCTCGGCGCTGAGGTAACCCTGCTGTCGTGGTTTTCCCGAGACGTCATCCCCGCCGACCCGGAAGAGGTGTCCGCTGCGATCGCGGAGGGCGTCACCATTCAGGACCGCCTGCGTGTCGTCGCCTTCCGGGGTGAGAGGGGGGAGCTTGAGCGGATTTGTTGCGCTCCGACCATCCCGGGAACGCCCGATAAAAACGGCATAGCCTGGCCGGTCACCGATCCCGCGGGGACGCAGCGGGAATTTTCCTTTGACCGGGCCTATGTCGCCATCGGGCAGGCCGGCCCGCTTAAAAGTGCGCTTGAAACCGGCGGGCTCCGCGTAAGCCGGCAGGGCTATCTTGTGACCGATGCCCAGATGAGAACAAGCATGACCCGCGTCATGGCCGCCGGGGATGCGGTTACCGGGCCGACCTCGGTTGTCGAGGCCATGGCGTCCGGAAGAAATGCAGCCCGCTCGATTCTGCAGGCGGTTTTCAAGAAAACCTTTGCGCCGGCGCCGGTTCAAAGGCCGGAGGACCGGGATTATGCGCCCCTTCCCGCCGGCGCGGCCCAACGCGCCCGGGAGGCCATGGCCTTTCTGCAACCGGAGGCCAGGCGGAATACGTTTCTTGAAGTGGCACAGGGGCTGAACGCCGAACAGGCTGTGCGGGAGGCGGAGCGCTGCCTGCAGTGCGGCATCTGCTCGCAGTGCCTGCAGTGCGCCGGCGCCTGCGCTCCCATAGGGGCCATTACCCACGATGAGCCCTTCCGGGAAATCACGGAGAATGCCGGCGTGGTGATTATGGCCGACCCTGCCGCGGCCCGGCGCATTTCGGGAGAAGACGTCATCAGGGCCTATGATACTAAACACGTGGAATCCGACACCCTCTCCCTGATGGTCCGCGGTTTTGCCGCCGCTTCAAGGGCCATGGTGATTCTGGGGGAAAGGCCGCAGCGGCACAGAGGACACAGCGTCTCCTTTTCGCCGCCCGGCCCGGCCCTTTCCCCCGAGATACGCCTGGGCGTGTTCGTCTGCCGGTGCAACGACTCGCTGGGCTGGCTTGAGGAAATGACCGGCTATATAAACTCGCTTACCCAAAGGGACGGAATCGTGCATGCGGAAAGCATCACCGCCGCCTGCATTGACGAAGGGGCTGAAGCCATTCTTCGGTCAATCCGGGAAAAGGGCATAACCCGCGCCGTGCTAGCCGCATGCGCATGCTGCTCGCTCAATTTTGTTTGCAGCTCCTGCACCGACCAGCGCAGCCGTCTCAAGAACGCGCTCTTTTCCGGAACCGGCGTGAGCCGCTCTATGGTCGAGATGTGCAACCTGCGCGGCGAAGTGCTGCGGCTGGTACGCACGCACCCTGACCGGGCACTGACCTGCTTCACCCGGCTGATTGACGGCTCCATTGAGCGTGCGCTGATTTTGAAGCCGCTGCCCGCACCCGCGCGAAACTACAACTTTACCACCGCCGTCATCGGCAGCTCCGAAGCGGCGGTTCAAAGCGCGCAGACGCTCGCCAGACTGGGGTATAAAGTTTTCTGGTTCAACGCGTCGGAAGCCCGGGATGCCGCCGGGCACCCCGGCATCCGTTGCTTCAGCGACGTGCGGGTAACCGGCGTACGCGGGAAGCTCGGGGATTTCCAGGTGCTTTTTCAGCAGGCGGGCACGGATCAGTTTGTTCAGGCGGGGGCGGTCATCGTGAGCAGAAAAGCCGCCGAGCGGATAAAGCATATCCACCAGCAGGAACTCCCCGGCCAGGCCATCACGTCAGCGATGCAGCAGGTGGACCGGCCGGGCGTTCCCTTCATGTATCCCGGAACGACCGCGGTAGCGGGTTTGTACATTGCCGACCCGCCCGGCCTCAAGGTGTCCGGCCGCGTGCAGGGCGCCGCTGCCGCTGTCCTTGCCGCCGCCAGCATGCCCCGCGGCCCGCGCTCAAGCCGCGGTTTCACCGTCGTGGTGGATGAAGGCCGCTGCCGCGGCTGCGGCAGATGCAGCACGTACTGCCCGTATCAGGCCATAAGTTATAAAAGGAACCGCGCGGGCGGATGGGTCGCCTCGGTGGACGATGCGCTGTGCAAGGGGTGCGGCAACTGCATTTCCGTCTGCCCCTCAAACGCCGCCGACAGCCCGTTTCGCAACCACGCGTTTCTTGAAAGGGTCCTGCAAGAGGCGCTGCAGCGGCCGGCGGAAAGTGGCACGGGGATACCCGCATGACGGACACGTTTACCATAGTACTCTATCTGTGCAACTGGGGGCCGCACACCGCCTTTCACACCCTCCAGGATCAGGCCGCCGACATACCCGATGAAATAAAGGCCGTCCGGGTGCCGTGCGCGGGCCGCATCAACCGGGCCCTGTTGCTGAAAGCCTTTGAGCTCGGCGCGGACGGCGTGGTGCTTGCCGGATGCCGGCCCGGTGCCTGCCGCTACGGCAGCGGCACCGAGATCTCGGAACGAAACATCACCGACACCCGCGAAATCCTCGGCCTGCTCGGTCTGGGCCGGGAGCGGCTGCGCTTTGAAACCTTTCTGCCCGATGAACACGACCGGCTGCTGGCGTTTCTCAGGACGTTCACGGCTGAAATGCGCTCCCTCGGCAAAACCCCGGTCTCGCCGCGGCCGCCTGAAGCTGGAACCGGAGAGCCGCTGACCGAACTTGTCCGCCGCCATGATGTGTTTGCCTGCCAGGATTGCGGCAAGTGCACATCGGCCTGCCCTCTGTCGCTTACCGGAAAGGAGTTTTCGCCGCGATCGCTTGCTTCGTCCGTCATCGCGGGCGACACGGGTTCGCCTGCGGTAAAGGATGCCATTGCCGCGTGCCTGACCTGCGGTATATGCGATGAGCGCTGCCCCTCCGCGGTTCGTTTTTCGCAATTTGTCCGCGATCTCCGGATATTCCTCGAGAATCGCGGCGAAAACGGCCCGACCCAGGCCCACGCCGGTTTTTTTCAGACCCTGCAGCGAACCCTTGCGTCTCCCCGGCTTGTGCCCCGGCGGTGGGAATGGCTTCCGCCGGACATCGCGGTTCATCAAAAAAGCATTGTCCTGTACTGGGGCGGCTGCGCCATGTTTTTCGACTTCTTTTTTCGGCATTTCCTGAAAGTGCAAACGCAAAACATCCTGGCGGACAGCCTGCGGCTTCTGAACTTTTTTGATATACGGCCGGCGCTGCTGCCCGATGAGCGCTGCTGCGGTCACGATCTTTTATGGTCCGGCGACCGCAAAAGTTTTTTGCGCCTGGCCCGGCTCAACGCGGAGGCTTTCCGCGCGCGGGGCATCAGTCAGGTGGTGACTTCCTGTCCCGAGTGCTATTGGACCCTCAAGCGCGACTACCCGGCGTTCGGCATAGAAACCGGCGTTCAGGTAACCCACCTGTATGAGCTGCTCGACCAGGAAATCGGCAAGGGAAAAATCGTCTTCAAAAAACTCGGCCGCACCATCACCTTCCAGGACTCCTGCCGCCTGAGCCGGTTTGAGGGCCGGCCCGACCTGCCCCGTCGGCTGATTGCGCGGCTGCGGCAGGATGACTTTGTGGAAATGCCGGATCACGGCAGGGCGGCGATCTGCTGCGGCAACAGCGCCTGGACCGGGTGCGACGCGTACAGCAAGGCCCTGCAGGTCAGGCGCCTGGAGCAGGCCCGTGAAACCGGGAGCGATCTGCTGGTGACCTCCTGCCCCAAGTGCCAGATTCATCTCAAGTGCGCCATGGAGGACCCGTTTCGCGAGGATGCGATCAAAATGGACCTGATGGATCTGACCGGCGTGCTCGCCCGAACCATCGGATGGGAATAGACCGCGGGCATCACCGGTCTCACATTGCTTGAACAGAGGATAGGGTTATGGAAGCGCAGAAATACCGGAAACCTGCCGCGGCGGAGGAGACGCCCCGTATCGGGGTGTTTGTCTGCCAGTGCGGCCTGAACATCGCACAGACCGTGGATTGTGGGCGGGTTGCCGATGCCGCCGGCGGAACCGCGGGGGTTGTGCTGACCAAGGTCATAGCCTACGCCTGTTCAACGCCGGGTCAGGCCGAGATCGCCAAAGCCATTGAGGAGGCGGAGCTCAACCGCGTTGTCGTGGCCTCGTGCTCGCCCCGGCTGCACGAGCCGACCTTTCGCAAAATGATGCAGAGCGCTGGGCTCAACCCTTACCTGCTTGAAATGGCAAACCTTCGCGAGCAGTGCAGCTGGGTGCACATGTACGATCCCGAGGCCGCAACCCTTAAGGCCATCGACCTGGCACGAATGGCGGTCAGCCGGGCCGCCGCCCTCTGCAGCCTTGAGGAGGGCACCCAACCGCTCACCCGCCGCACCATGGTGATCGGCGGCGGCATCTCGGGCATCCAGGCCGCTCTTGACCTTGCCGACGGCGGCTACCAGGTCGTCCTGGTTGAGAAGCAACCCTCCATCGGAGGGCTGATGGCGCAACTCGACAAGACATTTCCGACCATGGATTGCTCGATATGAATTCTCGGCCCGAAGATGACGGATGTCGGTCGACATCCACGCATTAAGCTGTATTCGCTCACCGAGGTGGTCAGCCTAAAAGGCTACGTCGGAAACTTTGAGGTCAAGTTGCGCAAGCGCGCCCGCTATGTTGATGAGAATGCGTGTACCTCCTGCGGGGATTGTGCCGCTGTCTGCCCGGTCGTTCGGCCCGATGAATATAACGCGGGACTCTCCTCCCGCCGGGCGATTTTCAAGCCGTTCCCTCAGGCCGTGCCGGCCTCCTACTTGATCAACAACCAGGAGTGCCTCGGCTTCAATCCGGCGGTGTGCACAAAGTGCATCGAGGCCTGCAAAAAGAACTGCATCAATTTCCACATGTCGGATGAAGAGCTGACCGAGCAGGTGGGCACCATCGTCGTGACCACGGGCGCCGAGCCTTACAACCCGGCAGAGCTGGATGAGTACGGCTATACCCGATTTGAAAACGTGGTGACCAGTCTTGAGCTTGAGCGCCTGATCAATGCGGGTGGTCCCACCCAGGGCGAGCTGGTGCGGCCGAAAGACCGCAAAAAACCGGGGACGGTCGGATTCATCCAATGCGTAGGATCGCGGTCGGCCCGCAAGGGGGGCGCCTACTGCTCCAACACCTGCTGCATGAACACAATCAAAAGCACCCTTGTGCTCAAAGAGCATTATCCGGATATGAGCATTACGGTGTTCTATATCGACATCCGCGCCTTCGGCAAGGGCTTCGAGGACCTGTACCTGCGCAGCCGCCGGCTGGGCGTACATTACCTGCGGGGGCTCCCCGGCAGCGTGCAGGAACTGCCCGACGGCAGCCTGCAGGTTGCGGTTGAAAACACGGCCACCGGCAAGATTGATCGCTATGTCCTCGACATGCTCGTCCTTGCGCTCGGGGTAAAGCCCGCAGCCGAAACGCGCCGGCTGCAGGAGATGCTCGGGCTGCAGCTCACCCCGGACGGATTCTTTCTCGAAGCCCATCCCAAGCTCCAGCCGGTTGATGCCGCCACCCGCGGGGTCTTTTTTGCGGGATGCGCTGAAGGGCCAAAGGATATCAAAGAGTCGGTTACTCAGGCCTCCGCCGCCGCCGGCAGGGCCATGCGCCTCATGCACCGGGGTGAAATCACCACCGAGCCCATCATTTCAACGGTGGTCGATGAGCACTGTCGGTCCTGCGGTAAGTGCGCGGAGGTGTGCCCCTACAATGCCATCACGGTCAACACCAAACAAAAGACGCCGGCGGTGGTTACGGCCGCGGCCTGCGCCGGCTGCGGCACCTGCGCTGCCGAATGCCCGTTCGGCGCCATCATCATGAATCATTACACCGACCGTCAGATTACCGGTCAGATCGACGCCCTGCTGGCTGAGCATCCATTGAAGAAGGTGCTGGTTTTTGCCTGCAACTGGTGCTCCTACGCCGGCGCCGACTATGCCGGTGTTTCCCGACTCCAGTATCCGCCCAATGCGCGGATCATCCGAACCATGTGCTCGGGCCGGGTTGATGAGGATTTCGTGTGGCACGGGTTCAGGAAGGGCGCCCCGGTCATCCTGGTGAGCGGCTGTCATATCGGCGATTGTCATTATATCAATGCAAATCACTGGACGGAAAAGCGGGTGGCCAAAATCCATAAAAAAATGGAAAAGCTGGGCATGCGGACCGAGCGGCTTCAGCTTGAGTGGATCAGCGCGGCGGAAGGCGTGCGGTTTGCCGAGGTCATGAAGCGCATGGAAGCGCTGCGGCAGAGCGTCAGCCACCGGGAAGTGGAAGAAACCGTCAAAGCGCTCGGCACTCAGTAAACGAGTGGGGGGTCAGGTCTCAATATTCAACAAATGGGTTGTGCTGGCTTGGAACGGAACGTTGAATGTTGAGACCTGACCCCTTAGGTGGTTACAAAGGAATCCTACTCTTTGTCCATTCCCACCGTAACTAAGACCGGCTTTAAGAGCCGCACCGCCTCCTGTGGATCAATGCCCACCAGATAGCCGCGCTTGCCGCCGTTGATATAAATGCGGGGAAGATCGAGAATGGTTTCCTCCATGTACACCGGCATCGCTGTCCGTGTCCCGAAGGGCGAGGTGCCGCCCACCAGATAGCCGGTATGCTTATGAGCGATGTCCGGTGTGCATGGCACTATAGTTTTAACGCCGATGATTCGGGCCAGCCGCTTCTCCGACACCTGCCGGTCGCCGTGCATGAGCACGATCAGCGGCTTTTTTCGGTCATCTTCCATCACCAGGGTCTTCACCACCGCGTGCTCGTCCACCCCCAACTCCCGGGCCGACACCGCCGTCCCCCCTTTTTCCTCATAGGTGTAGAGATGGTCTGTAAACTCGATCTTTGCCGCTCTCAATGCCCTTACCGCTGTTGTTACGGGAGTTTTCGGTTTTGCCATAGGTTGAACCTTTCTAAATTTGTCTCCCATGTTGCACCATAATGACTGCAACCTGCTGGTGCAACCTTTAGATTGACATGCATGAGATACTTGCCTATACTTCAACTACTAATGAGCGATTGTGCATCACTAAATGGAGGTTGTGCATATGTCAATTGCTGCAAAAAAAATCTTCGATGAAGCCCTCTCTCTGCCAGTCGATGCACGGGTCAATCTTATAGAAAAGCTGCTTAGCAGTCTCAGTCTGCCTACCCAACCGGAAATCGACAAAATGTGGGCCGAGGAGTGTGAGCGACGCATTACCCAGATTAACAAAGGCGCGGTTAAACTCATTCCCGGCAAGAAAGTTTTTGCGGGCCTCAGAAAAAAATACGAACGATAAAGTTCTATTTTCATCCTGATGCTGAAGCTGAATTCGCAAACGCCGTGGAGCACTATGAACAATGCAAAGCCGGCTTGGGCATCGACTTCGCAGAGGAAGTGTATGCAACCATATCCCGTATTATGTAATATCCAGATGCCTGGTCACTACTATCTAAAAATTCCCGCCGTTGTTTGGTCAGCCGATTTCCCTTTGGCGTGATCTATTAGATAAATTCCCGCACTCTTCGCATTATTGCCGTAGCTCATCTTAACCGCCGGCCGGGTTATTGGAAACAAAGAAGTTAGGCGTGGCAGACATATCTGTAAAGAGCAAGTAGTGCTTGATTCACTTGAACAGGTTAGAGAAGCGGCATCAGCTTCCTTTGCACCTCGTCCATCGACACATCAGATATCTTCACCCGCTTTATTCGTGCCGCCTGGCCGGCAATCACCTGCACCCGCTGCTTTCCTATGCCCAGGAGATCGGCCAGAAATTCGCAAAGTTTTTTGTTGGCCATTCCCTCAACCGGGGGTGAGGTAACTTTGATCTTGAGGCGCCCCCCCTGGATCCCCGTCACCTCATTCCGGGAAGCCCGCGGCTGCAGCACCACGTCCACCACAACTCCTCCGTCATGCTCCTTCAGCCACATGGATGGACTGTCTCCCGCTTCAGATGAATACGCAGGACGGCCTCACGCCGCAGAGGGGACGCCCTTAAATTTCTAAGTTTCCAGAAATTAAAAAAACAATTTTAGAAATTTAAGGGCGTCCCCTCTTGTCCTAGGGCTTGCCGCCCTCCGGTTCGTGATGCAGGGAACGCAGCTGCGATTCGAGAAGGGAGCGAAAGGCCATCTCATACTGCAACTTTCTGTTTTTGAGATCATGGATCTCTTTGGTGAGCCGCGCTATCTCGTTACGACCCTCCTGTATCAGTTTTTCCGCCTGGGCCCTGGTGTCGTTCATGATCCGCCCCGCCGCCGCTTTTGCCTCACCGATGACAAGCTCCGCCTCCCGCTGAGCATTCCGTTTCAGGTCTTCGGACACTTTTTGTGTGCTCATGATGGTCTGCTGGATCACCCGCTCGTTCTGGCGGAAATCAACCAGCAGCCCTTCGCACTTGTCCAGCTCGGCCTTCAGGCTGGAGCACTCCTGCAGGAGCGAGCCCACATCCTCGGAAACCAGCTCCAGAAATGTTTCCACTTCCTGCCGGTCAAATCCCCGCCAGGTTACCTTGAATCGCTGCTGGAGTATGTCCAGGGGAGTCAGCTTCATATCCATCTCCTTCTTGAGTGCCACTCAAAGCAAGATGCTGCCCGGCCGCTCCGATCACTGAATGCGCACGGCTATGTCCCGCAAGGTTTGCACCAGAAAGCCATCGAGAAACATGATGATGATAAAAACGATAATGGGAGACAGATCAATGCCCAGCCCCCGGAAGGGCAGGAAGTGCCGCACCCGATAAAGCACCGGCTCGGTGACCTGGTAGAGAAAGCTCACAATGGGATTGTAGGGGTCGGGATTGACCCAGGAAAGAATCGCCCGGATAATGATCAACCACATGTAGGCGTTGAGCAGGAAGTGTATGATAGTGGCTACGGCGTTGAGCAGGTTGACAGCGATAAACATGGCGCGTCTCCGGTCAGCTGTTCTTCCGGTAAATAATCCTGAGGCCCTCCAGGGTCAGGTAGGGATCAACCGCGGCAATGGTCTCCGATTCACTGGCAATAACCGGAGCAAGCCCGCCGGTGGCAATTACCATCGGATCCTCCCCCATCTCTTTTTTAATGCGCTTGACCATGCCGTCAATCAACTCGACGTATCCGTAGAAGATGCCCGCCTGCAGGCTGGCAACCGTGTTTTTGCCGATGGCCTTTCCGGGCTTTACCAGCTCCACCCGGGGCAGCTTTGATGTCCTGCGGAAAAGCGCTTCCGCGGAAATCATGATGCCGGGGGCAATGGCACCGCCCAGGTACTCCCCTCGCCCGGATATGCAGTCAAAGGTGGTTGCCGTCCCCAGGTCAATGATGATGAGACTCTTCCGGTACTTTTCATAACCGGCGGCGGCATTGACTATCCGGTCTGCACCCACTTCACAAGGATTCTCATAAAGAACGGCAACCCCCGTCTCAACCCCGGCATTTACAACCAGGGGTTCGCAATGAAAATATTTCCTCGCGATCTCCTCCAGGGTTCCCAGCAGCGGCGGGATAACGCAGGCAATGATAACCGCCTCGGTTTCTTCAGGCCTAAGGTTCGCCGAGCCATACAAATTTTGAAACATGATGCCGTATTCATCAGCCGTCTTGTGCGCTTCGGTCAGGAGGCGCCAGTCGCACACCAGCCGGTCATCCTCAAAAACGCCGGCCAGAATGTTTGTATTCCCCGCGTCAATTGCCAGCAACATGACCATTACCGGTTGCAGATACGATGGGGCGTTATCGCCCCGGTCACTAGTGTTATGCCCAAAAAGCTCATTATATAATTGCCTGCCCTACTTATGGTCTTTGCGAACCCTTCGCTGGTCGTTCCGATCGGAGCGAAGTATCTGATGATATCGCTCAGGATAAGCTCTGCGAAGAATCTCCATTATGTGCTCAGGGCAGACTCCGCGCAGCAATTTCATGATGTATGCTACTTTGCTTTCATTGTAAAAAATTGAGGGTGCTTCGTCGTCCCGCCTCGGCGGGTCTCATCGCAACGACCGGTTTATTTTATTTGTCTCATAAGGTTATTCATGGGACAGGACATTAACCGATCTTCATGCTTATATCCACCGCCGGCGCTGAATGGGTAAGCGCGCCGACCGAAATGAAGTCGACTCCGGTCGCCGCTATTTCCTCAACCGTTTCCAAACGAACGTTGCCCGAGGCCTCAATGAGCGCCCGCTTGTCGATGAGCTGCACCGCCTCCCGCATCATGGCCGTGCTCATGTTGTCTAGCATGATGGTGTTTGCTCCGCTGGCCAGGGCCTCACGGACTTCCGCAAGCGTTCCGGTCTCCACCTCGACGGGAAAACCCGCGGGAAGATTGGCTCTCACCCGCCGCACCGCCTCTTCGATGCTGCCGGCGGCCTTGATATGGTTGTCTTTGATCAATACCGCGTCAAACAGCCCGATGCGGTGATTGGTGCCGCCGCCCATTTTAACCGCGTACTTCTCAAGCGCCCGCCACCCCGGGGTGGTTTTGCGGGTATCGCAGATCTTAACCGGATAGGACCTGACCCGGGCCACAAAGCTCTCGGTCAGGGTGGCAATGCCGCTCAATCTCTGGATGAAATTCAAAGCGATGCGCTCACCGGCGAGCAGGGCCGCGGCAGACCCTTCTATTGCCAACACCACCTCGCCTGCGGCGACCGCATCGCCGTCCGTGCGGTGCTTGCGCACCTTCACCTCCGGGTCCAGCTTCTCGAAAACCCGCTGCACCACATCGAGTCCGGCCACAACCAGGCGCTGCTGCGCGATGAGTCGTGCCGCACTGCCCATCGCGCCCTGAATGATGGAAGAAGTGGTAATATCGCCATCGCCGATATCCTCTCGCAGGGCCAGGCTTATCAGCGTGTCGGCCTCGAGCAGCGGCATCATGGCTTGCCCTCCTTAATAAAGGCCTCGATGCGGTCCAGGTTGGCCTGCAGCTTGTCCCGCGTTTCGATCAGCTCCCGAGACCGGGTTTTTCCCTTTTCAATTACCGCCTCGGGCGCCTTGGAAAGGAAATCCCGATTGGAAAGTTTCCGGGTGATATCGGAAAGATCCTTCTGAATTTTGGCAAGCTCCTTTTGCAGGCGCCGCTGCTCTTCCGCAAAATCAATGACCCCTTTCAAGGGGAGGAAGATTTCCACCTCCCGCACCACGGCGGTCACCGCCGATGCGGGCCTGCTCACCTCGGCGGCCACGGTAACCGTGCCGGCCTTCGCTAAATTCTCAATGTACCCCCTATAGGTGTTTAGAATCTCAAGGCTCCTGCCGCCGGCGGTGCGCAGCATCACGTCAACCTGCTGGGCGGGGGCAATATTCATTTCCCACCGCAGGGCGCGGATGCTGTTGACCACATCAATAATCAGGCCCATGATCTCTTCCGCCCCGGCGTCAATCTTCTCCGGGTCGGCGGCCGGGTAGGGAGATATCATGATGCTTTCTTTGGCACAGGGGAGCTTTTGCCAGATCTCCTCGGTAATAAAGGGCATGAGGGGATGAAGCATCTGCAGGGATGCACCCATTACCTCGATCATGGTGTGCTGCGCCGCCTGCTTCTCAGCCGCCTCATCCGGCTGATTCAGGATCGGCTTTATCATTTCAAGATACCAGTCACACAGTTCATGCCAGATAAACTGATACAGCGCGTGCGCCACCTCGTTGAACAGATACCCCCGGAACGCCTCTTCCACCGTCCCCATCAGCCGGTTGAGGCGGCTTTGGATCCAGCGGTCGGCAAGCGAGAAGGTGCCGGGCTCGACCGGTCTCCTGCCGGGGCCACTCGTGCTCGCATGCATCAGCACAAAGCGGGACGCATTCCAGATCTTGTTGGCAAAATTCC
Organism: uncultured Thermodesulfobacteriota bacterium; assembly: GCA_964459295.1. GTDB lineage: Bacteria > Desulfobacterota > WTBG01 > WTBG01 > WTBG01 > CAZWCD01. Next base: position 2,939 of record CAYWLT010000023.1, on the reverse strand, counting down.
GGTATCCTTTTATGCGCTCCTCGGCGAGGCGGATGTCCCGGCCCTGTACGCAGAGCGCCGCCAGGGTAAAACGGAAGGCATCGGTACCGTACTGGTCCATCACCGTGAGGGGATCGATGACATTCCCCTTCGACTTGCTCATCTTCTTGCCTTCCAGGTCGCGCACCAGGGCATGAATGTAAACCTCCCCGAAGGGAGATTTCCCCATGAACTTGATCCCCATCATCATCATCCGGGCCACCCAGAAAAAGAGAATGTCAAAGGCGGTGATCAGCACCGAGGTGGGATAAAACAGGGCGAGCTCTTTGGTGGCATCCGGCCAGCCCAGCGTGGAAAACGGCCAGAGGGCGGAGCTGAACCAGGTATCCAGCACATCCTCTTCCTGCACAATGCGGCTGCCGCGGCACGAGCCGCACTGATCCGGCGTCGTCCGGGCAACGGTAATCGCGCCGCAGTCCGCGCAGGTCCAGGCGGGTATCTGGTGACCCCACCAAATCTGGCGGGAAATGCACCAGTCGCGGATGGTGCGCATCCATTCAAAAAAGGTTTTTTCCCAGTTTTTGGGGATGATGACGGTCTCCCCCCGTTCCACCGCTTCCAATGCCTTTTCCGCCAGCGGCTTTACCTTCACGAACCACTGTTTGGACACCATCGGCTCCACCACCGTTTTGCAGCGGTAGCAGTGGCCGATATGGTGGGTGTAATCCTCAACCCGGGTAAGCAGCCCGAGTTTTTTCAGGTCCTTGAGAATTTTTTCACGGCAGCTGAAACGGTCCAGCCCCCGGTAGGAGCCGGCGCGTTCATTCATCACGCCCGCCTCATCGATCACCCGGATCAGCTCCAGACCGTGGGCATTACCGATTTCGAAGTCATTGGGGTCATGGGCGGGGGTAATCTTCAGGACGCCGGTTCCGAATTCCATGTCCACATACTCATCGCCGATAACCGGGATCAGCCGCTCGGTCAGGGGAAGCGCTACCGTCTTGCCCACCACGCCTTTATAGCGCGTGTCGTTGGGATTCACCGCAAGGGCGGTGTCCCCGAGCATGGGTTCCGGTCGGGTGGTGGCAACCACCAGGAATTTCTTGCTGCCCGGAATCGGATACTTGATGGAGTAGAGATGACCCGCGGTCTCTTCGTGCTCCACCTCCAGGTCGGACAGCGCGGTATGGCAGCGGGGACACCAGTTGATGATATAATCGCCTTTATAAATCAGGCCTTCCTCATAGAGCCGGACAAACACCTCACGCACCGCCCGCGAGAGGCCTTCATCCATGGTAAAACGCTCCCGCTCCCAGTCGCAGGAAGCGCCGAGCCGCTTGAGCTGCTCAATGATGATGCCGCCGTATTTCGCCTTCCACTCCCATACCTGCTCGATGAATTTTCCCCGCCCCAGGTCCTTCCTCCCGGTGCCCTGACTGGCGAGTTGTTTTTCCACCACGTTCTGAGTGGCAATGCCGGCGTGATCGGTACCCGGCATCCAGAGGGTGTTGTAGCCGCACATCCGCTTGTAGCGGATCATGATGTCCTGCAGGGTGTTGTTCAGGGCATGGCCCATGTGCAGGGAGCCGGTGACGTTGGGGGGAGGGATGACAATGCAAAAGGTGCGGGAGGACCCGTTAGCGTCCGCCCGGAAGTAGCCCTTATCCAGCCATTGCTGATACCAGTGCTTTTCAACCTGGTGCGGCTCGTATACCTTGTCCAGAATCTCAGCCGTCGACATGCCTTCTGTTTTCCTTATAGACCGTATATTCCGCGGTAATTCCAAAATGGCCGGAGCGGCTTCACGCCGTGAAGGTGCCGGGCATGTATGCGCTCCCGCTCGCATTTTCCATATCGTGGGCTAGATTTTTATCACGTACCGGTGGGGTTGTCAAGAAAGGTTACGACGACGGGAAGCCAAACGCATATAGCGGGAAAGGCCGGATAGCTTATCCATGCGCTGCTCCATTTCAATTTTTTTTGTGGCCAAAGGGTATGCAATCTGAAGGCTGTATGAACCCTGCGGCGTCCGGTTACATCAGCGGGCCATTGAAAAACACCCGTCTGGTTTTTGACTAAAAAGCCCCTCCCCCTTTGAGCCATTGAACAGCCTGAATTGCTTTTTCAACGGCCTGTCGGAATAACCTTTTCCCCTTAAAAAGTGATGGACAAGAGCATCTATCCGATATAAATATGGCTACAATCACGCGCAGGCACAATTTAATATTTTGGAAAGGAGCGCTCCATGTCACCCCAGCCTCGCATCGCCTTTGACATTACGGTTATTCATGACTGTATCGCCCGGGACACGGATACTTTCCGGACATTCTCCTCCGCGGCAAAAAAACGGTCGCTTTACCGGGAGCGGCAGAAGCTCCTCGACCTTCATCCCGACATTAAAAATATGATCGACATTTCCTTTGTGCGCTCTCTGGATGAACAGAGGGGGGTCTACGCGGCAAAGGTTGGATGGCTTCCCGCGGAGCTGGTCATCACCGATGAGCGCATCAGGGGAATGTGCCGCAATCTATTCACCCTGCCCGCCCCGTACGCGGAAAAGACCGGCATCCACTATGGGTGCTGCCCCGGACACGCCAAACTGTCGGCATGTCCGCCTTATTCTTTCACCGCCCAGGAAACCCGCGCGAGGCTGGATGCGGCGGATATTTTCATAGCGATCCAGTCTCGACTTTTTGTGGATCCGCCCGAGGTTCGCGGCTGGCAGGATATCCTGGTTACTAAGATGAGGAAGGCGGTGGAGAAGGTCGCGGGGGCGGGATCGGTGACGGCGGTATTCGGAGCCGGACCCTGTCAGCTCTGCCTGCCCAACCCATGCCTGGGTGGAGGAGAGTGCCGAACACCCGAGCATCGCATCTTTGCCCTTGAATCATCCGGTGTTCCGGTGCTGCAGCTATCGCGGGATATGGCTCTTCTCTCCGGCGACAAAGACTGGGAGA
>CAYWLT010000022.1:0-17934 GCA_964459295.1 uncultured Thermodesulfobacteriota bacterium | reverse complement strand
GGCCCACCGAAAAGAAGCAGGCAGTGGACGGAATCGGGCCAGAGAAACTGGGGGAACATGGGTTTGCCCGGTAGCTCCCGCTTCTCGGCCGCGGCTTTTTTCAGCACAGATATGGGCACGCTCATGCCGTGCAGCTGGACCAGGATGACATGTGCCACGATCACGGCAAGCAGCCCCAGGGGCAGCACCCCCACGTGAATGGCAAAAAAGCGGTTCAGGGTGTCGGTCCCCACCGTGTCGCCGCCGCGGAGGAATTCCATCACATAGGTGCCCGCCACCGGGACTGCGCCCGCCATGTCGGTCCCCACGTTAAAGGCGAAGAAGGCGCGCTCATCATAGGGAAGGGTGTAGCCGCTGTACCCGAAGAAGAGCACCAGCAGCAGCAGCAGCATCCCGGTGAGCCAGGTGAGCTCGCGGGGACGGCGGTAGGCTTTGACCAGCAGGGTTGAAAAGAAATGGACAAAAGCCAGGACGATCATCAGGTTGCTTGCCCAGTGGTGAACCGAGCGGACCAGCCATCCGTAAGGCACCACTACCATGATCTCGGCAATGCTCTGGCGAGCGGTTTCCGCAGCCGGCTTGTAGTAAAAGAGCAGCATGGCGCCGGTAACCGCCTGGATGGCAAACAGGAAGAGCAGGAGGGCTCCCATATAATACCACACCGAGTGCCTGTGCACGGGCACCAGCTTGCGGCGCGCCAGGGAGATCATCCAGCCCAGTTTGATCCGCTCATCCAATGCCTTTACCAGATCGATCATCGTGTTTCACCAGGATAAAAAAGCTAGACTACGCTCTTTTTCTCTTTGCCGGCCGCCGGGAAAGAAATGAACATGGTGTCGTTTTCCCGGCGTATGGTACACGCCGGAAGCGGGGAAGGCGGGGGACCGGCGATATTCATACCCCGCTCGTCAAAATAGCCGTCGTGGCAGGCGCAGTAAAATTTCCTGCTCTCCGGCTGGTACTGGACGTTGCAGTCCAGGTGGGTGCACTTGGCGCTGAATGCCCGGAGCTCACCCGCCTCGGTCTTGAGCAGAATGCAGGGAAGGTAGCCGTACTGAAAGTATACCGCCGAGTTGGGCGGAATGGTTTCAATCTCCGCCCGGTCGACCGTCACCGCCTCCGGCAGCGGCGACTGCTTCTTATGGAAGAGAAAGCGCGCCGCGGGATAGGCCACCAGCGCCCCCAGCGAGGCCAGGCCGCCATAGATCAGGCCGGTGAAAAATCCCCGGCGGGAAAGCAGCGATTCTTTTAGTCTCATGAGCACACCTTACCGCACCAGGCGAAAGAATTTTTTGAAACGGTAGAGCACCATCTCCCGCCTGAGCGCCTCGATGGTGTCGGTGGGCCGGATGTCCTTGGGACAGGCGTCGATGCAGCGGAAGATGGTGCGGCAGTTCCACACCCCCGCCCGGCGGTTCACCCGTTCCAGGAACGCGGCGCCCCTGCGGTCCCGTGAATCACGCATGAATCTGAAGAGCTTGGCGATGGCGGCGGGCCCGATATACTCCTCATCGAACCCGATGACCGGACAGGCGCCGTAACAGCAGGCGCAGAGAACGCAGTTGATATAGGGCTCCAGCTTGTGCACCGCCCGGGGAGACTGGAGGCGCTCCTTCTCCGGCGCCGCTTCTCCATCGGTGTGCAGCCAGGGCTCCACCATGCGGTAGCTTTTCCAGAAAGGGGTGGCGTCGACGATGAAGTCCTTGATCACCTCCATGTTGGGCAGCGGCTCCACCAGCACCTGGTCGCCGATGAGGGCGCTCAACTGGGTGCGGCAGGCCAGTACCGGGGCGCCGTTCACCAGCATGCCGCAGGACCCGCAGACGGCGCTGCGACAGGAAAAGCGGAAGGCGATGCTGTCATCCTCGGTTTCCTGGAAGTGCAGCAGCGCCTCCAGCACGGTCGCGCCCGGGGGAAACCCCCTCCGGTAGGTGTCGTAACGGGGTTCCCGATCCTGGTCCGGGTCGAAGCGAAACAGCTTAAAGGTGTACTCGCTGTCAGTATGTCCGGGCTTTCGGCTCATAGTCGGTAATCTCTACGTCGGTGTAACTGAACTGCGGCCCCTCCGGCGCATAACGGGCCATGGTATGCTTCAGCCAGCGCTGATCATCGCGCGCCGGGAAATCGGTGCGCCAGTGTGATCCCCGGCTTTCCTCCCGCACCAGGGCGCCGGCCACGATCATTTCAGAAATTTCGAGCATCCCCGGAAGCTCCAGGGCGTTCATCAGCCCGGGGTTGTAGCGCAGCGAGGCGCCGCTGCTGATGCCGATCTTCCGGCAGCGCTCCTTCAATTCCCGGAGCGCGGCAAGGGCCTCCTCGAGCAGTTTTTTCTCACGGAAGACGCCGCATTTGGTGAACATGGTTTCCCGCATGGCCGGCAGGATGGTTCCCACGCTTTCAGCGGCATTGCTCCGTGAAAGTATCCCGTTGATCCGCTCCTGCTGCTTCTTCCGCTCATCCATCAACCGGCGGGAGTCGGGCGGGCCCGCCCCTGACTCGAGGTAACCGGGTACGGCCTCGGCCACCAGTTTGCCGAAGACCGCGGTGTCGAGCAGGGAATTGCCTCCCAGGCGGTTGGCGCCGTGGACGGACACGCAGGCCGATTCCCCCGCACCGTAGAGCCCCTTCACCGCGGTGGCCCCGCGCACCCCGGTGGCGACCCCGCCCATGGAATAATGCTGGGCGGGCTGAACCGGAATGGGGGTGTCGATGGGGTCGATGCCCCCGAAGTCGATGGCGATCTCCCGGATGCCGGGCAACCGCTCGAGAATCTTCTCTCTTCCCAGGTGCCGCAGGTCAAGGTGGACGTACTCGTCATTAAAGCCGCGGCCCTGGTTGATCTCGGTCTGGATGGACCGGGAGACGATATCCCGCGGCGCCAGCTCCATGGCGCTTTTGGCGTACCGTTCCATGAACCGCTCGCCGCGATTGTTCACCAGATAGCCGCCTTCGCCGCGCGCCCCCTCGCTGATGAGAATATTGGTGCCGTAGAGGGTGGTGGGATGGTACTGCACGAACTCCATGTCCTCGATGGGAACGCCCGCCTCATACGCGATGGCGATGCCCGACCCGGTGTTGATCAGGGCGTTGCTGCTCCGCGAGAAAACCCGGCCGTAGCCTCCGGTGGCCAGCACCACCGCCTTCGCGCCGAAGCACTCGAGCCTGCCGGTGGCCATCTCCATGGCCACCACCCCGTGGACCCGGCCGTTGTCTACCACCAGGGAGAGGGCAAGCCATTCCTCGTACACCCTGACGCCGAGCTCGACAATCTTCTCATAGAAAGTGTGCAGCACCATGTGGCCGGTACGGTCCGCCGCGTAACAGCAACGGGGATAGCCGGCGCCGCCGAAGGGCCGCTGGGCAATCTTCCCGTTCGCCAGCCGGCTCCAGGGGCACCCCCAGTGCTCCAGCTCGTATACCAGGAGCGGCGCCTGGGTGCACATCACCCGCACCGCCGGCTGGTCGGCCAGGTAGTCGCTTCCCTTGATGGTATCGAAGGTGTGCTTCTCAATGGTGTCGTCCTTCGAACCTTCCACGTTGGCCAGGGCGGCATTCATACCCCCCTGGGCGGCGATGGAATGGGATCGGACCGGATGCACCTTGCTTAACACGGCGGTGTCATACCGGGCCGCTGTCCCGATTGCCGCCCGAAGGCCGGCGATACCTGCCCCGATTATGAGTACATCGTGGGTTATCATGTAAATCCTTGACCCCGCGCGGAACAAAGCCGCGGAGCCGGAATCAAACCCTCAGCGGAAGAGCCACTGAAAGCAGACAAAAAGATAGATTCCCGCTCCCGCTGCCGAAAGCCCCCAGAAGAGCTCTTTTTCCTTTTTGACCCCCAGATCCACCAGACAGGTTCTGAGTCCGTAGAGACTGTGGTAGATGAACAGCAGTATGGCCACCAGGTCGATCGCCAGATTGTTGTGCAGCTTGGTCCAGTAGGGGATCGCATCCTGTCCGAAGTGACCGACCGTGCCGAACCCGGTGTATATCTTGATGCCGAAGAGCACGATCATGATAAGACCGCTGATCCGGTGAAACACCCATACAAACATGGTTTATGCCTCCCATCTGAAATGCTTCATGATGCAAGATACAGGATGCTGGATACTGGATAGAAAAACCTCTTGTTAGTTCTCGCCTGCCTCCCGGCTTTTTTATTTTCCAATCCGCAATCCGACATCAGAAATCAGAAATTTATCTTTTGTATTTCCTCACGCCCTCGCGGTACAGGTCATTGCCGTAAATGTCGTTCACTACAAACACCGGAAAGTCCTTGACGGTGAGCTTCCGCACCGCTTCCGCCCCCAGATCTTCGTAGGCAATGATCTCGGAATGAGTGATGCGCTGGGCAATCAGCGCTCCCGCCCCCCCCACCGCGGTGAAGTAGACGCATTTAAAGCGCTTTATTGCCTCGAGCACCTCTTTGCCGCGGGCCCCCTTGCCGATCATCCCCTTGAGGCCCTGCTCGATCAGGCGAGGCGCATAGGCATCCATTCTAAAGCTGGTGGTGGGACCGGCCGAACCGATGGGTTTTCCCGGCCTGGCGGGTGTAGGACCCACATAATAGATTATCTGCCCCCGCAGGTCAAAGGGGAGTTGCTCCCCCCGGTCAATCAGCTCAACCAGGCGCTTGTGGGCGGCATCGCGGGCGGCAAAAAGAGTGCCGTTGATGAATACCCGGTCACCGCTTCTGAGCCTGCATATCACGTCGTCAGTTAAAGGGGTGGTAATGCGGATCTCGCCCATGGTGTTTTTTTCTTAATACGGCTGAACATCTGCCATATTAACGGCTAGAAATTTTACCATGTTGGCTGCGGGTAGACTGGCAATGTCATCTTTAAAATTAAACGAAATATCGGTAATCAACTCGAGAGGTTCTAAAGGTTTGTCATCCTGCGATTTGATCGCAGGATCCATGTTTTTTAACCAACTTTCTTGATTCTGCGGTCAAGCCGCAGAATGACAACCTAAAACAGTCGCTAGCTGCCTCGTTGGCTAGCCTTTTAAAATAATATCTCCTTGTGCCGGCTGGCATGACAGTTGATGTTCACCGCGACCGGCAGGCTTGCAATATGGCAGGGAAACACCTCTATGTGCACGGCCAGGGCGGTTGTGCGACCTCCCAGCCCCTGAGGTCCGATTCCCAGGTCATTTATTTTTTTCAGAAGCTCCGCTTCCAAAGCGTCCAGTTCCGGGTCGGGATTCACGCTGCCGATGGGGCGCAGCATAGCCTTCTTGGCTATGAGAGCGGCCTTTTCCATGGTACCGCCTATGCCCACACCCACCACTATGGGGGGACAGGGGTTGGCGCCCGATTCCCTGACTTGATCAATGACCAGCTTTTTGATTCCTTCCAGGCCGTCCGACGGCTTAAGCATGGCGACCCGGCTCATATTTTCGCTGCCCGACCCCTTGGGCGCCAGCAGAATTTTCAATCGGTCACCGGGCACCAGTTCCGGATGCACGATGGCGGGGGTGTTATCCCCGGTGTTTTTTCGGGTAAGAGGGTGGCAGATTGATTTCCGCAGGTAGCCTTCGCCATAGCCTTCCCGCACCCCTTGATTGATGGCATCAACCAGGGTGCCGCCTTCGATGCTGACCCTGTCGCCCAGTTCCACAAAGCAGACGGCAAAGCCGGTGTCCTGGCAGATGGCAATCTGCTCCCGCTCCGCTATCGCCGCGTTCTCCAATATCCGATCCAGGATCTCGCGACCGATCGGTGACTCCTCGGCAATCCGCGCTTTTTCCACCGCCGTCCTGACGTCCGCTGCCAGTTTAAAATTGGCCTCCATGCAGGCATCTTTAACCCTTTCGACAATGTCCCGGTACCGGATGGTTTTCATGCAATCCTCTGGATGGATAGACAGCTCAGCGGCTAGCCGGCTGGCATGCAGGTCGGCAACCTTTGCTAACATAGTGCCCTCCGGCTGTCAAACTCTTTTTGGGTAAGGAGGAGGGGCGGAATTTTAAGTGGTCATGGCTGCCGTTTCATGCTAATATGCTGCCTAAAAAACGCGGTCTCTGATAGAAGGCAGACACCTCAACCATACCGGAGGCAAGGATGAAAGCAGGAATATCACTTGTTGCGCTGTTGTTAACTCTTGCGTTCATTGCGGTCGGGTTCCCTGCGTCCGCTTCCGCACAGACACCCCTGTCATTGGATGTCGGCGGCGGGGTATCGACAGACAGCGGCAATCCGGCGGAAAAACCATTCGATGATATGGACGATGACTGGAAGGATGAAGCGGAAGATATTGAATATATCAGGGATCCGCTCCAGCCCTTTAACCGGGCCATGTTCCGTTTCAACGACAAGCTCTACTACTGGGCGCTCAAGCCGGTGGCGCGGGGCTACCGCTTCATCGTGCCCCGGAGGGCGCGGGTATGCGTTCGCAAGTTTTTCTCCAATGCTGGAATGCCGGTCCGCCTGGTGAATTGCCTCCTCCAGGGACGGGTGAAGGGAGCGGGGACCGAGATCGGCCGATTCGTGGTCAACACCACCGCGGGTATTGCTGGTTTTTTTGATCCGGCGCAATCATGGTGCCGCATGAGCGAGCAAAAAGCTGATTTTGACCAGACGCTGGGTACCTACAAAATGGGGCCGGTGATTTACATCAACTGGCCGTTCCTGGGGCCCTCCAGCCTGCGCGGCACCCTGGGAATCCTTGCGGACATGGCCTGTGATCCTACGACCTACCTTCTTGATACGCCCATCAAGCTGGGCATCGCGGTTTACGAAGAGGTGAACGAGACCTCGCTCACCATCGGCAATTATGAAGGGCTGACTGAATCGGCGCTCGATCCGTACATCGCCATACGGGATGCCTATTACCAGAACCGGAAAAGCATTGTGGAGTCAAAAAAAATGGATAATGTTTCAAGCGGGTGGGTAATTACAAATATTTTTCGGTAAAGATTGTGAAGCAGGATTGTAAGGAACGTAGGGGCGACCGGCCGGTCGCCCCTACATCATTTACACCTATGCTATTCGGCGGCACCAAAGCAATCGCACCCCCCTTAGCTGCATCGTCTTTTGTCTTTTATCTTTTGTCCTCTATCTTTTGTCTTCTGACTCCTGTCTTCTGTCTTCTTCTTTCCCTTCATTCCGCATTCCGCAATCCGACATCCGCAATCAGCGTGCAACCTGCTACCCTTCCGGCATCTCACCATAGTGCCGGTATTCTTCCGCCACCGTGGGCAAATATTCAATAAATTGAACGAGGCTTTGAAAGGGGAAGGTCATGGTAAGCTCATCATCGGTCATCCCCACGTACTTTCTCCAGGAAACATCGCTGTAGGTGAACGAAGGCTTCTTGGTGACGTACGGGTATTGAATGGCGAAGGGGCAGGCGCCGTTTCCCCCGAATCCCGAAACCGGCTCTCCGCTCACATAGGTGTACGCCCGGTTGAGCATGTCCGCCGTCCCCGGGTTGCAGAAGATGATCACCAACTCCGGATCACTCACGTCCTTGAAGAGGCCGAGCTGGACCGCCGCATTGCTCTCCCCCACCTTCGGGTTGATTTTATCCATCTGCGTTTCATAGTACAGGGCGGTGGGAATATCCTTATAGCCTCGGCTTACCTCGAAATGCACCTTGACCATCTCATGCCGCTCCTCCGCATTGAGCGCCGGGGCAACGCCGGTCGCAACCACCCCGCCGGTGCAGAAGCACTGCTCCCGGTCGGTATAGAAGGTTCTGCCGGTCTTGAGCAGCTCGCCGATCTGGGCGCATAAACCCGGGAAGGCCCTTTCTTCGTATTTGGCAATGCCTTGAGGCGCCCTCTTCCATACCTTGACGGCAACCGGTTCCTTCCGAATCTGCACGGTGGTCCTCAGAATGTTCAGGATCTGCTCATTGGGCATAGGGCGCCTCCGCTCCGATGATTATTCATGATGCTCAAGAGAACCCGTCGATCTCACCTCGTGCAATGCCTGCCGATAATGAGCAAGGGGAACCGCCCCCTCCACCAGAAAACGGTTGTCAAACACCACCGCGGGGATGGACCGGATTCCGTACTGGTCCTGCCCCTGCCGCGTTTCCTCATACACCTGCGCCTCATAGCGCGGATCCCGCATCCCGACGACAAACGCTTCCATATCCAGACCCGTCTCCCGGCCGATCTCCTCCAGCACCGCCGGGCTGGAAATGTCGCGGCTGTCCGTATAAAATGCCTTCATCACCGCCAGGTGAAACGTTCGCCACTTCGCCTTTCCCTGGAGTTCCGCCGCCTTGCTTGCCATAAGCGCGGGCATGCCCCAGCGCGGGTAGGGCCCTGACCTCCATGGGTTGAAGACGACCCCCGCCTCCTGTTCATTGGCCCGGCGGAAATGGGAGGCGATGTACTCATCGAAGGCGGTCACTCCCTCGCCGCGAATGAGGTAGCTCTTCCACTGCAGGGAAAGGGCATCGTCCCATTCCGCCTCAAGTCGATCCAGCCGAACGGCCGCGACGTAACACCAGGGTCAGTAATAGTCGAAGTAGACGTCACAGATGATTGGAGCCTGTGTCATGAAAGCACCATTTAACACAAAGTTAGCATCTAATCCGTAGGGGCTACCGGCCGGTCGCCCCTACGTCATGACCGCTTGTACTATTCGGACGCAACAGAGCAACCGCACCTGCCTTAGTTTTATTTTCTTCCGACTTCTGTCTTCTGACTCCTGACTTCTTCTTCCTACTCATTCCGCAATCCGCAATCCCAAATCCCAAATTGTACTTCACCCCCGCGAAACCGCCACCGCCAAGCGGACGCCCATGGCAAAGGCCAGGTTCAGATCGGCGGGCTTGTCTTTAACCGATCCCTTCTCCAGGTTAAACATGCTGAACACCTCACCTACCTTCTTCATCTGAAAGTCCTTGATGTTGTCATCCATTATTTTGATGACCAGCGCCGAGGAACTGGGCCAGGGATCTCCCTGGCTCACCACCATCACCGCCTTTTTGCCCCTCACCAGCGGATTGGACTGGGCGTCGATGATATTCCCGGCGGCATCCCGCACCACCTCCATTTTGAGCAACGGCATCATGCGCGCGATGAAGTTGGTCATGGCCGCCGATATGGTGCGGCCGTGATTGGGCGTTCCGAAGATGAAGGCGTCGGCCGTGATCATCCGCTGGAGAATCCCCTCCATGTCGTCACCCAGCGGGCAGTCCTTGCTCCCCTTCAGCACCGTGTGTGCCCCGCAGCCATTGCAGTACTTGATGTTGGCCTCGTACAGGTAGATTTTTTCCGCCTCCACCTCGGCCTTGCTTTTGGCCCCTTCGATGACCTTGTCAATCAGGATATCGGTGTTGCCGCCTTTCCGGGGACTGCCCACAAACGCCATTACTTTCATCTTGTTTCTCCTTTCACGTCGCCGGTTTTTTCTTGACAAAAACCCGCTTCTATATGCTAATGGCCTTGCAAAAACAGGCATCCTGCTAATATCTTTTGCATCTATACCTTACTTTTTTGTTCTTTTCAATCACCTTATGTTAGGCGCTCGTTTTTTTACCGGTTCAACACCGATAGGCATGCTCAAGGTCCTGGCGGGCATCGCGGTCGCACTCGCGATCGGCGGTTACCTGGCCTATCGTCTGGCCTCCCTGGAGACCAAGGTTGAGCAGGCGGTTGATGTTGACATCCCCACCATGCAGGGAACCCTGAAGGAGAGCGCGCTCAAAACGGACAAAATCACCGCCGACGTGGGTACGATGGCCCGGCGCATCAATGACGAGCTGATGAGTCAAATCGAACAGCTGGGCAAAGAGAGCAAGCAGGGCGCGGAGCAAACAAAGGCGCTCTCGGAAAAAATCGATGCCCTCTCCGGTCAATATGTGCACTTTCTCAAGCTGGCGGAAGACAAGATAATTGTTTCCGTTCCACCCCGCTGGGTTGACGAGCTTCCCCGCCGCGACGGGACCATTTTTTCCATGGGCATCAGCACCGGCGCCGGCAAGCTGGGCAAGGCCCAGAAATCGGCCGTCGAGCAGGCGGTCGCGTCCCTGTCGAAGATGCTGGAGAGAAAAACCTTCGCCGCGGTGGGTTACACCATCCGGTCCGCCGGCAGAAGGCCGCCTGCCGGCTTTGATGAATTGTCGCCGGAATTCAAGAAGAACATTTCCGGCGCCATCCGCGAGCTGCTGGACAATTACCAGGTGGAGAGCTACTGGGTGGACCCGGCGGGCTACATCTACGCCCTGATCTCGCTTCCCCTCCAGGAGGTGATGGAGAATTCTCAGCTGGGTATGCTCATGGAAACCTTAAAGCTCACCCAGCTCAGCATCACCGACGCGCTCAAGGACGACTTCAAAAAAAACCTGCAGATGGAGTTGTCGAGGTAGCCCCATCATGACCCAGCCGCGGTCGCATCATCACCCCCCTCAAGGATCGCTTCGGCGCCCAGATCCGCACCCATTACCCGCGGAAACTGGAGGATGAAATCCGCATCGTGCGGCAGGAGAGTGCCCTCTTTAGCAACATTGAGGGGTCAGGTCTCAATATTCAAGATTGCGTAGTTTCTGCTGCCGAAACCTTTGTGGAATATTGAGACCTGACCCCTTCACTTACCGCAACAGGAAAACCAGGCAGAAGAAGGAAAACACGATCAGGGCAACCATCACACCCGCTCCGATCGCCTGCCGGTGGCTATCGGCATCATACGGGGCGGGGTTGACGTTCCCCCCGCGCAGGCCGTCGCGCAATGCAAGGACCGGATTTGCGCTCATGACGCCGAGCCGCGCCACCAAACGGGACACCCGGCTCTGAATCGCCGAGCGCGCATCGGAGAACGCGCCGCAGGCGCGCAGGAAGAGAACGCCTCCCTTGCGGTAGAACCAGTCCGTGTCCAGGCTGATGGTCGCCTCGGCCCTGAGCTTGTTGCGCAGCAGGAAGAATGCCAGCGCCGTGAACGCGGCCAGTTGGATTGCCCCGACAACCGTATAGGCGGCGTAGGGGGCATAGGTTACCGGATAGGGAAGCAGGTCATACAGCAGCTGCGGATACAGGCCGGTGAGAATACAGAGCAAGGAGAGCAATCCCATGGCCACAAGCATGTTGAGGGGAGGCTCTTTGGCTTCGATCCGACGGAGCTGCTCGCCGGGCCAGCCCCGGCCGAACCAGGCGCCGTAGGGAAGCTTCAGCGCGGTGGAGAGAAAGGTGCCGATGGAAGCCAGATGGAGCAGCAGATGGATGAGCGGCCGGTGCGGATCCGAGGCCGCCGCTACAATCATGGGCTTGCTGATGAAACCGTTGAAGAGAGGAATCGAGGAGATGGAAAACGCCCCGATCATGTACAGGGTAAGGCACACCGGCATCGTACGATAGAGGCCCCTGCCCTGCAAGTCGGTTATCTTGCTCCTCCCGGTCACTTCGATAACCGCGCCCGCGCCCATGAACAGCAGGGCTTTATAAAGGATGTGGCAGAAGGCATGGGCGGTGGAGCCGTTGAGGGCCAGGTCGGTGCCCAGTCCCACGCCGCAGACCATGTAGCCCACCTGGCTTATGATGTGGTAGGCCAGCAGCCGCCGGATGTCATTCTCCATGAGCGCATATATGACGCCGTACACGGCCATGATCGCCCCCAGCCAGGCGAGCAGCTCCAGCCCGGGAAAACCCCGAAGTAGCACGTACACCGCGCTCTTGGTGGTGAAGGCGGTGAGAAAGACGCTCCCGGTGGGCGATGCCTCCGGGTAGGCATCGGCAAGCCAGGCATGCAGCGGCGGCGCCGCCGCATTAATCAGAACGCTGATGAGCATCAGGACGGATGAGAGGTTTCCGTAATCGAGCCGCGTGAACTCGGTCGATCCCGTCTCCAGCACGTGCATGGCCACGCCCGCCAGCAGCAGCGTCCCCCCGAACAGGTGAACCATGAGATATCGGAACCCGGCGTTGTAGGCCTGCCGGCTTTTTCCGTACCAGACCACAAACACCGACGAGACCGCCAGCAGCTCCCAGAAGACGAAGAGGGTGAACACATCGCCCGCGTAGACGATGCCCAGGCCGCTTCCCACGGTGAGGAAGGTCACGGCGTGCTGCCCGTAGTTCCTGATGTGGAGGGCGTACAGGGAGCTTGCGAAGGCCACGATGACGAAGGCGTAGCCGAAGCAGAGGCTCAATGCGTCCACCCGCGCAAAGACCAGCGGGTAGCCGAGGAACGTGTGCTCCCCGTAGGTTCCCGAAGGCATGGCCATAAGGCTTGCCAGTGCCGCGAGCGGTATGCAGAGCAGGAGCGCCTGCTTCACTCTCCTCCCCGGGATCAGCGGCAGCAAAAGCCCGCCCAGGATGAAGATCAGCGCGGGATGCACCGGGCTACTCATCGTAATAATCCTCTCGCCTCTGCACAAAGATACGGCCCAGGAATTTGGCTGCCAGGAGCAGCAGCAGGCATCCGGCGAAGCCGAAGGCGGCCTCGAAAAAGGGCAGCTTCTCCGGGGGCGACGCGGTATGATCCGGCGGAACTATAAATCCCAGGGCCAGCACCAGCGCCAGACCAACGGTTGTCAGTATGAGCCGCGGTTTCATGTCACCTGCCTCCGAAAAGACTTTTCACCGCAAGATCCCCCAGGGTGTAAAAGCGGAACATCCCGTCCGGGTACATGAAGAGAGAGAGGCACAGCAGCGCGGTAACCGCAAGGGGGGCGGCCACCGCAACCGGGGCCTCCTTCACCCCCGCGCCGGGGTTTTCCTGTTCCGGTTTGAAGAACGCGCTGAACACGATGGGAAAGAAGTACGCGGCATCCAGGAGGGCGCTCGCCAGAAATACCGACAGAAAGAGAATCTCTCCCGCCTCTAAAGCCCCCAGGCAGAGATACCACTTGCTTAAAAAGCCGCACACCGGCGGGATGCCCACCAGTCCGGCCGCGCCCACGGTAAAGGCGGCCATGGTCACCGGCATCCGCCGGCCGATCCCGTCCAGTTCACTGACCAGCTCCTTTTTGGCGACCACGAAGATTGACCCGGCGCACATGAAGAGGGTGATCTTCATGAAGCCGTGGAACGGCAGATGCAGCAGGGCGCCCCGCACGCTCTCATGGGTGAGCAGCGACGCGCCCAGGATGATGACCGCCAGGTTGTTGATGGTGGAGAAGGCGAGCCTCCTTTTCAGATTGTCCTGGGTGAGGGCAAACAGATTGGCGACGATGACCGTGCAGGAGACCACCCCGGCCAGCGTGGTCCAGAGCGCCAGGTCGGCAAGCGTCCCCGGCCCGTACACGTACAGGATGACCCGCAGGCAGCAGAAGACCCCTGCCTTGACCACGGCCACCGCATGAAGCAGGGCGCTCACCGGGGTGGGCGCGACCATGGCCGACGGCAGCCATTCGTGCAGGGGCATGATCGCCGCCTTGGTCCCGAACCCGATGATGAACGCGGCAAAGATGACCCGCAGCAGATCGGCGGAACCGCTGCCGCCGACAAATCCCCCGGCGACAAAATCCAGGCTCCCGGTCAGGCAGTACGTCGCCGCAATGGCGAAGAGAACAACGACCGCCCCGCCCAGCAGGTAGACCAGGTATTTGCGGGCCGCCCGGATTGCTTCGGGGGTCTCCTTGTGGGCCACCAGGGGAAAGGTGGCGACGGTGAGGATCTCGTAAAACATGTAGAGGGTGATCAGGTTTCCCGACAGCGCCACGCCGGATGCCCCGGCGAGGGCCATGGCAAAGCAGAAGTAGAACCGGGTCTGGGCGTGCTCCTGCAGGCTGCGCATATACCCGATTGAGTAAACTGAAACCACGATCCAGAGGAACGAGGAGAGCAGGGCGAAGATCATGCCGAAGGGATCAACCCGGAGTTCCAGGGCAAGGCCCGGACCGAGCGGAAGCATGGTGCAGGTGAGCGTCTGCCCCCGGATGACCCGCGGGAGCATGGAGAGTACCGCGGCGAACTGGCCGGCCGAGGCGAGCATGGTGCACAGCTCGCGCAGATTGGCCCGCCGTGCGCCGGTCGCCAGAACCAGGACCGCGCCAAGCAGGGGAAACAGGACCGCAATCAACGGCAGGGGCGAATGGGTCATGGCGCGTCACACCCCCGGGGGAATGGCATGGGCAATGGCGTGCTGCACGATATAGCCGCTGAAGAGACCGAGCAGGATCACCAAGACGGCCATCAGCGCCATCGGTATGAGTTCCCCCATGGCCATGCGATCCGCCTTCACCCCCGCTTCCCGCTTCCGGTGCGCCGGATCATGCGGCGCCTCGAAATAACATCGTTCGAAGATTCTGAAGAAGAGAACGGCATTGAGCAGGCTCCCCAGCAGGAGCGCGCCGGCAAAAAACCATTGCCTGGCCTCGATGGCCCCCAGAATCAGGTACCACTTGCTGAAGAAGCCGCACAGGGGCGGCACGCCGATGACCGAAAGGCCTCCGACCACCAGCGCCGCCGCGGTGACCGGCATGCTCCGATGGAGGCCGGTCAGCCCGGAGATGGTGCGGGTCCGGAAGTGCGCCTGGATCGCCCCGACCGCCATAAACAGGAGCCCCATCATGAACATGTCGTTCAGAAGATGGAAGATCGAACCGGTAAGGCCCGGCCGGTTGCCCGCGCCGATGCCGACGCCGATATAGCCGCCTTCGGTGACGATGAGATAGCAGAGCATCCGTTTGAGATCACCCTGGGCAAGCGCCATGATACTGGAAAAAAGGATGCCCGCGACCGCCACCCAGCCGATCACCGTGGTCACCGGCAGGAGGGTGATCGAAAATGAAGGATCAAACACGGTGAAGAGCACGCGGATCATGACATACGCCCCCACCTTGGTGAAGAGCGGCGCCAGGAGAACGCCGACGCACGACGGCGCGAGGGTGTAGGAATCAGGAAGCCATAGGTGAACCGGGAAGAATGCCATCTTGACCGCAATGCCAAGGAGCAGAAAGGCAAGCCCCACCATCAGCGCCTGTGAGAAATAGATGGGTACCAGGATCTGCCGGAGGTCGGCCATGTTGAGCGAACCGGTGCTGATGTAGAGATACCCGACGCCGAGGAGATAGGAGCAGGCGCCCAGGGTCCCGAAGATCATATAGCGGAAGGCGGCAAAGGGAGCGGCCCCCTCCCCCATGCCGATCAGCGCGTACGCCGAGAACGAGGCGATCTCCAGGAGAACATAGAGATTGAACATGTCCCCGGTCACGGTCATGCCGAACAGGCCGGTCACCTGGAGCAGGAAGAGCGCGTAGAACGGCGGGTGTTTGGCGGCGGGAATTTCCCGCGCGACCAGGGTGCGGGCATAGATCGCCGCGAGCAGGGAGACGATGGCGATAGCCGTCAGCACCAGGCCGTTGAGGTAATCGACCACATACTCGATCCCCCAGGGCGGCGCCCACCCCCCCAGGTGGTAGTGCACCGGCCGGCCGGTGGTGAGGACGGTCCGGAAGGACCCTGCCGAGAAGACGAGACAGGCGGCCAGGGCGGCAACGGTCGCGGGAAAACAAACCCGCCGCTGAAACAATCCGAAGGCGAAGACGAGAAAGGAGGAGAGCAGGGGGACGACCACGATGAGGACGGAAAAATGGACGGTCACTTTTTCAGCACCTCGAGGATCTCATCTTCCTCCAGCGTTCCATAAGTTCGGTATATGAGGATCAGAAGGGCCAGGGCAATGCCGGTGGTGGCCACGCCGACGACGATGGCGGTTAGCATCAGCACATGGGGAAGGGGGTTGATATAATCAACCGCCCGAATGGCCGGGTGCAAGGAAGGATCGACCACCGGCACCGTCCCCCCTTTTTTCGAGCCGATGGAAATATAGAAGAGGATGATCGACCACTGGAAGATGTTCATGCCGATCAGCTTCTTCATCAGGTTGTTTTTGGCCATCATCCCGTAGAAGCCGATCAAAATCAGCACCACATAGATCCCGTAGTTGAATGTGCCGAAAATGAATTCCATCATTCCGTATCCTCAGGAGCGTCCTCCCCTCTTCCCGCCGTCACCAGGTCGACGAATATGGAAAGCATCACCGCCATGACCGTGATCTGCACCCCCAGCTCGATCAGGGCCATGCCGTAATACCGCGCCTTAATGGAGTCGATCGGCAGCAGGTCGCTCAGCGTTCCGTAATCGAGGAAGTTGCCGGAAGAGAGAAAGGCAAGACACCCGGTGCCGGTGTAGATGAACACCCCCAGGACGCACATGAGGGCGTTGTTCCTCTCCCTGAACCGCTTCCCGATCTCTCGTAAATTGAAGGCGACACCGAGGAGGATAAAGCTCGCCGCCATGATGCAGCCTCCCTGGAATCCGCCCCCCGGGCTGCCGTGCCCGTGGGCAAAAACATAGAGGCTGAAAACCTGCATGAAGGGGACCAGGATCCGCGAGACCGTCTTGATGACCACATTATCGAGGTCTTTTGTCATCAGCGCGATCCCCTCAGGAGCATCATTACCGCGATGCCTGCGGTAAAGATGACGCTGGTTTCGAACATGGTGTCGTACCCCCGGTAGTCGGCCAGCACCGAGGTCACCGCATTGGGCACCCCGGTCTCGGCCAGGGTCTTCTCAATGTACCGGGGAGACACATGCCGGCCGGCCGGCTGATCCGGGTCGCCCCAGGAGGGAAAAAAGGTGGTGCTGTAAAAAAGGAAGCCCCCGGCCACCAGGGTCGCCGGCAGGGCGGCAAGCTTGTTCAATCTTTTGACCTCCGGTTGGTATGGTACAGCGCCGCGACGAAGAAGGCGGTGCTCACGCCGGCCCCCACCGCCGCTTCGGTGAAGGCCACGTCCGCCGCCCCCATCTCCGTCCATATCATGCACATAAAAAAGCTGAAGGCGCTCAGCAGCACGATTGCGCTGAGCAGGTCCTTGACCATGAGGGCGGCGGTGGCGGTGATCACCGCGCCGAACAGCAGAAAAAAATTAAGCTCGGGTATCATGGCGCGCCTTCTTCCTCCTCCCGTTCTCTGACCGGGATGCCGTCCCTGGTCCAGGGTTTGATCCCGCTTACAAAAGCGGAGCGCGTCAGCGCGTGGGTGGCCGTCGGGCTGGCGAGAAACCAGAAAACGGCAATGGAGAGCACCTTGACGCTCTGGACCACCCCCAGTTGCCAGGAGGGATGGGCGGCGAGATTGTACATGCTCAGGCCGATGCAGCAGAGGAGGATCCCGAAGGTGTCTCCCTTGCCGGTGGCGTGCATTCGCGAATAAAAATCAGGAAAGCGCAGGAAGCCGACCGCGCCCGCGAAAAAGAAGAAGATACCGGCGGACACGCAAATAATCACCAGCGGCAGCGCGACGATCATCTGGTTCCTCCCCGGACAAGGTACTTGGAAAAGATCAAAGTTCCGATGAAGTTGAGAATCGAATAGACCAGGGCCAGGTCGACGAACATGTCCAACCGCTTATAGATAAACCCGATGAGCACCAGCAGCACCGCGGTCTTGGTGCCTACGAAGCCGGCGCCCACAATCCGGTCGAAAACGGTTGGACCGAAAACCGCCCGGTAGAGCGTAAGAAAAATGATGAGGCAGCAGGCGATCGCCGCCCCGAGGAAAAATCGTTCCACTCAGCTTTCTCCGTAAATGCGAGCGATCCGGTCCTCCATTTCCCCGGGTAGGGCATCCGCGAGGGATTTGTCCAGGGCATGCACGTAAAAGTAGCCGTCCTTGATATCGACGGTGATGGTGCCGGGAGTGAGGGTGATGGAGTTGGCAAAGGCGGTCAGCGCCATCTCCGATTTGAGCCGGGTCTTGAACTTGATGATATGGGGAAAGATCCTGGCGTCGAGGTTGCGCCCCAGCGACACCTTGACCACATAGATGTTGGCCAGATAGATCTGGTACAGAAGCCAGGGAAGATAGCCCACGAATGCGCGGGTTTCCTTCAGCCGGGTGCCGGATATGAATTTTTTGAAGAGGAGGTCGCCGGACATGTGCGCCACCAGGGCGCAGCATAGTATGCCCAGGCCCAAATACCAGACATCGAAGAGGCCGGACATGAATATCCAGAAGGCTACCAGAATGG
>CAYWLT010000021.1:0-18005 GCA_964459295.1 uncultured Thermodesulfobacteriota bacterium | reverse complement strand
AAAATCAAACACATGGATTCCCCGATCAAGTCGGGGAATGACAAGAAAATGAATAGTTAGAGGAACCCTTGATACTTCACTCAACTATATCCGCTTCGCACAATTCGATAATCCCTCCGTCCATTTTTTGCACATTGTAGGCGTTGCCGATCCGTCCCCCTATGGTGTCACTCTCCCACTTGGTGAGAAGTTTGTAGGTATCGGACTGGCAGAGGTACCCCTTTTGCATATCCTTCCAGGGGGGCAGTCCCGTGCCCCATCCACTGCTTTTAAGGCTCTGCGCCAGAGAATAGTCATCGCTTGCAATTAAATTATAAAAGTACTTCTCAGGTTCAGCAGTCAACGCTGACTTTTCAACAATATCTGAAAGCAAAACGGCATCTTTTCCTTTAAAGGTTCTAACCGGCAATCCCTTAAGCGGCACCTCAACCGACCTGTCGGCGTGCTGTACCTTGACCTTTTCTTCACCGCGCCAGGTTCTGACCACCTCGAACAGCGACACGCCCACGGCGGATTCGTCGCCGGTGGTTACGGTCACGTCATGCCATCCCGCCCGGGCGGTCTCACCGATTATGACCCAGGCCCAGAGCGCCGTTCTCGAGAGGGGAAAGGAAAACAAAGTCAGTATATTCTCGTCGTCGAAGGAAACCTTCGATTTGGGGAAGCGGAAATGGGTCCCCTCCCCGGTTATCACCACCGGTTTCAGCACCGGCATATACACCGCATCTTTAAAATAGAACGGTGACGCGCTTTCCGGGTACACGGCAGAAATAGCGGAGGCGATGGTGGTAAAGTGCCATACATCGCCCTCGGTTTCCGCGCCGTAATTGTCCCGGGCGATTATTTTCCAGGCATAGGTGGTGCCGGGTGTCAGCCCGGAAAGCGGATAGCTGGTTGCCGCCTGGTTTTGCGAAACCAGTACCGGCTCATCACCGGGTCCGAAATAGACGTCATATCTGAGGGTATTATCCGGATTGGGATCGCTGCTGCTCCAGCTTAAGGAAGCGGAAACCGGCACTCCTGTCGCGCCGCCTTCAGGAAACGGATTAGCCGGCGGGTTGGGAGGATCATTGGGTGGTGGCTCTACAAATTCTATTTCAAGATAAGGATGAAGCGGCGGGTCATAGCCTGAAGAATCCCGGCCGGCAAAGTTCTGCCAGCCGCCCGACCTGTTTTCCAGAGGATGCTTGAACAAAAAACCGAAGTTCCTGGCATCCTCAAATCTGTTTTTTATCATTTCGGTCACGTCAATGGGAAATGGTCCCCATTCGGAACCAAGCGGGAAGACGCCGGATATCGCAATGCCTCCATCGTAGTCGCCTCCGGGACTCTCCCACAGGTTTTGGGTCGCATCGGCGTTATATTCATACTGCTTCCAGGTAGCTCCGTTGTCGGGTATCGGATCATTATGGCGTCGGCAACTCCCCTCAACCCAGTCGCGGGTTAAAACATGAATGGCAAAATCAGTCCGCGTCCCGCCGCCGCTGGTCCAGGGGGCGCTGTAGAGAACGATGCGTGCCGCGGAGATATTGGCAGCAGCAATCCATTCCGGGATGGCGAATCGCATCAAGGCCCGCGTCGGCTCATCGCTATCCGCCACCAGCAGTCTATCGCTTCCGCCGAAATTGTCATCGGGATACCGCGCGTCGATATAGGCGTCCTTTACACAATTAAAGACGGCGGCCAGGGAGCTGATGGGCGCGCCGATAAAAAGACATAGCATCAAGGATGCTGTCCCCATTATGGTTTTTACCCTTTGACTATGAATCATGCCTTCACTCCCTTCTTACTGTAATGACACATGCTTATTCCTTGGCAATAACAATCTTTGCCCCGCCCATGAAATGAGGAATCTCTTCACCGGAGGTGTCAAAGAGGGTCACTTGGGGCACCAGGTAGATGGCGGTGACGCGCGAGTCTTCGGGTATAGCCAGCACGGCGGAAGCTATCTTAATTTTTTCCCCGTTGAGGCCTTTTATGCCTTGTTCCCGGTATTCGAGGACTCCGATTTGGTTATCCGCCCGGTTTGCCTGTATTGTTCCCCTCAGTTCGCCCGGTTCAATTTGGACCCCTTCGGTTGCCGGGTCTGAATCAATTACCTCCAGGCGTACGGCAGGCGTGTCTTTAGCATACTTCATGGTTAAGCATATCTCATCCAAATCCTCAACCCGGTTCAGGTAAAGGGTAACCCGGCATTGTTCTCCCGGGTTGATGCGCATAGCACTGGTCTCCACGCCAATCTCACTTGTAATCACGGGCGGATTTTGTGGTAAAATCTCAAAACTGTCGATTATTTCCCCTGCCTCGTTGTAAGTGGTGACGGACATGCGGTTGTGCTCAAGCCGGCATCGGCTGAAATTGTATGATTTTAACATGGTGAGGGTCATCTCCGCGAGGGGCAGACCAAAATCTAAAGGTTTTTCCCCGCCGCCCGCCGAGGTGAGATAATGGACGTTATTTCTAAAGTGATGCTGATAGCTGTGGATATCGCCGCCGATGACCAGATCCACCCCGTACTTTTCAAAGAGGGGAACCACCGAATCCTGCAAATATTGAATCCCCCCGGTATCACTGGGAGTTGAGGAAAAGGGGGGCTCATGATGGCATACCACGGTAAAACCGGCATTGCGGTTGTCCGCCAAATCTTCTTCCAGCCACGCGAGTTGCTCACTGTCACCCTCGTCAATCTTGCACACCACAAAGTGCGCATCACCCCAATCGAAAGAATAATTAACGCCGTTTCCGCCTAGCGATGAGAAGTAACGATAATAAAAGGCTGAATCTTCCTCGTGGTTGCCCATGGTGGGATAAATGGGACAGTGCAGCAAAAGATCGCGCATCGGCGCCCACCACTCCTTCTCCCAGGGGTCTTCCCGGTTTCCATCAATCACAAAATCACCGGCATGGAGTGCAAAAGACGCCTCCGGCGCCAGATTAATCATCTGCCGGGCGATCGCTGCCGCTACTTTCGTGCCGGTGCGGGAATCACTCCATAGCAGAAAAGTAAACGGAGAATCATCGGCAGGGGCGGTTAAAAAGCGGCCGTCATTTTTCGCCCCGTTTACCCTGTAGAAATATTGAGTCGCCGGAGCAAGCTCCTTAAAGGGAACCTCAACATGCCTGCGGCGGTCCTCTCCCCGCATCTGTTCTTCCCAGGCAATGATGCAGGTCTTATCCGGGGTAATCATTGCATAGGGCCCATACGCGATGTTGCATGGAGGCAGTGGAAATGATTGAAACGCGGACGGTTCGGTTACCACCTGCACCTGGTTTGCATCGAATGTGTCCTGACAAGCGAGGGGCATGCACAGGCACAGTATGCCGAGCGCCATTCCAACAAAAGACAATCGCCCCTCAAGCAACCGGGGACGTTTGAACATAAGTATTATCCTATTATGCTTGCAGCAGCCATGCCGCTGCAGTTTTGTATCACCCAACCGGGAATACCCTGCCCCGTCCCCTTAATATGACCCGGCGCACCAATTTTCGGTGGTGCAAACAGGACAGGGATTTAACAAGGCGCCTCTGCCGAAATCTGATTTGAAAAACGCCGCATCGGTTCCGTCAACATCTCGATCGCAGGTAAAATCGCCGTTGCAAGGGTTTTCCGCGGCGCAGGGGTCTAACATTTTACTTCTGCCATAATCCGCCTTGAAGGTCGATGCGTCCGTTCCATCCACGTCACGGTCGCCGTCGAAGTTTCCCTCGCACTCACAGGCGTCGCCGCAACCGTTGCCCCCGGGAGGGTAGATGTCCTCCTGACCGGGATTGGGAATTAGCGGGCAGTTGTCACAGACATCCCCCACCCCATCACCATCCTGATCTTCCTGGCCGGGATTAGGATCGTGGGGACAATTGTCCAGTTCGTCGGGAATACCGTCACCGTCGCTGTCCGGGGACTGGTATTGGATCACCAGGGTTGGTTCCCCATACAGGGGAATACCGTCCCGGCTATGACAATTCTGGCATTGAACCGACTTGCCCTGGTCACGTCCGGGATCATAGTTTCCATGGCAGGAATGACAGGTCGCTGCATAGGCACTGCTGCTGAACTCGGAAGACAACAGCTTACCGTAACCCGCATTCGCTCGCAGCAACAGTCCGTTTTCCGCGACATCCTGTTTAGGCCATCCGTTCTCATCAATCACCAGGGAGGTAATGTCCACAACCATCCAGGCAGGAATCGAGACCGGCGGGGAAATAGTCGCATAGGCATTTTGCTCATAGTCGCCGCCCGGATTGGTCCAGGGGAGGCCGGTTTCCGACACAATCCAGGTTGCCGAACCCTGATCCCATGTTTTCATAAGGGGGTGGATAAAATAGGTCGTCACCCCTGTATTGCTGTGAGCAAGAACGGTAAGCTTTACACTTTCCATGGGTTCCGACACGGGAAGCGCGGTCAGGTCAAAATGTACTAACCCGTGCGCCAGTTTTCCGGCCGATCCGCTTATCAGAATGTTCCACTTCCCGCCGAAATTATCGTTGGGCTTGGTGGCATCGATATAGGTGTCGGTATCCGCCGGCCGCATCAGCATTGCCGCCGCCGCCGCCGGAGGGCGGATCAAACACAACAGGCCCAGGAAAAGCAAACTCGCTTTTTTCATTCCCACGGATCCTCCCATTATTACCAAGCTTGGTCAACCATTTCCAGGAATTCATCTGCGAGCATCTTTATTTCCAGGTGAAATTCAGGGTCGTTTTCAATCATTCTCACAAGGAAAGGACTCCAGCCGTAATACAAGCGCACCAACTCCCGACCCTCCGGCGTGCTTCGCAGCATCCTGTCCCGAATATATTTCAAGATCACAACCTGTTCGGAATTTTCTCCATAGATGGTTTCCAGCAGGCAACCTGGCATTCTGGTGGTTGTCGTGGTACTGGTCAGGATGGATGTGGTATCATTGAAAACGGTGGTGGTGGACGAAGACGATATTAAACTGCTGGTCGTGGAAGTGACCGGCAGGCTGGTGGTGCTGGTTTGCACCGGTTTAGCGGTGGTGGATGACGAGGTGTTTTCCGAATATTCAATATCCAGATAGGGGGCAAAATCCTCCGGGTCACACTCATACGGAAAACAAGCCTCTTCAATGACTGATTCCCTAGAAGCAATATTCTGATATTCTCTGACGGGACCTTCAGTCTGCAATCCCATGAGCATGCCATTAGTACGAAGTTTTTCCAAATTTTGTTTTGCAAGCACTGTAAGATCAATTGAAGTCTCCCAGTCATTTCCGGAAGGCAGCTTTCCGGACGATGATACGCTGGAATCAAAATCACCCCCGTCAAGGGTATTCCAGGTGTCGCTTTCCTCTCTAAAAGGTGCATTGAGCGCGTAGCAGCGGACACTTATCGCATTACCGCCACCGGTATGGTAGGAACTTGAGAGGTGCAGGGTAGCGGCGGTAATCCGGAAAGCATCGATCTCTTCCGGGATGTCAAACTTAACCAGACCGCGCGCAATACCTTTACCCGGGTGATAAGCAATGAGGATGCGCGTCTTATCATTGAAATTTTCATCCGGTGCAGCTGAATCAATATAGACATCGGCTATGGAGGAGCAGATTACCGCTCCTGCCGGCGCCGCATAGACAACCGCAACCATGAGCGATACCATGCACATGAGCTTTTGTATGATCGTCTTCATGCCCGCACACCTCATCCACCGTCAAGAATGATATGTCTTGTTTATCTTACCTTGCCGTCGCACATCGCACATCTTTTTTAGTACACACACCAGGTATCAGTGGGACATGATGGACAGGGGTTGCTAATCTTGCCTCTTCCAAAATCCCGCTTGAATTGAATGGCATTAATTCCGTCTACATCGTTATCACAGTCGAAGTCGCCGTTGCATGGATCCATTCTGGTGCAGGAATGCCGAATTTTGCCTCTGCCATAATCCTTCTTGAAGGTGCCGGCATCTTTTCCGTCGACATCCAGGTCGCCGTCAAAGTTACCCTCACATTCACAGGCATCACCGCAAGCATTACCCCCGGGAGGAAAGGAGTCCTCCTGGTTCATGCTGCAGAATCCGCCTGCGCCGCATTCCGTGGGATTGGCACCTCCAACCGTGCAAAGCGCGCCGACGGATGGTCCCGCACTACAACTCCCCAGGAGCGGGCCGTTCGGTTTCAAAGGACAGTTATCCTGAGAATCAGCAACCCCGTCATGATCGGAATCCAACACAATATCCAGATAGGGGGCAAAATCCTCCGGGTCAACACATTCCCGGGAGGCGATATTTTGATATTCTCTGACAGGACCTTCAGTCTGCAATCTTATGAGCATGCCATTAGTACGAAGTTTTTCCAAATTTTGTATTGCAAGCGCTGTAAGATCAATTGAAGTCTCCCAGTCATTTCCGGAAGGCAGCTTTCCGGGCGATGATACGCTGGAATCAAAATCACCCCCGTCAAGGGTATTCCAGGTGTCGCTTTCCTCTCTAAAAGGTGCATTGAGCGCGTAGCAGCGGACACTTATCGCATTACCGCCACCGGTATGGTAGGAACTTGAGAGGTGCAGGGTAGCGGCGGTAATCCGGAAAGCATCGATCTCTTCCGGGATGTCAAACTTAACCAGACCGCGCGCAATACCTTTACCCGGGTGATAAGCAATGAGGATGCGCGTCTTATCATTGAAATTTTCATCCGGTGCAGCTGAATCAATATAGACATCGGCTATGGAGGAGCAGATTACCGCTCCTGCCGGCGCCGCATAGACAACCGCAACCATGAGCGATACCATGCACATGAGCTTTTGTATGATCGTCTTCATGCCCGCACACCTCATCCACCGTCAAGAATGATATGTCTTGTTTATCTTACCTTGCCGTCGCACATCGCACATCTTTTTTAGTACACACACCAGGTATCAGTGGGACATGATGGACAGGGGTTGCTAATCTTGCCTCTTCCAAAATCCCGCTTGAATTGAATGGCATTAATTCCGTCTACATCGTTATCACAGTCGAAGTCGCCGTTGCATGGATCCATTCTGGTGCAGGAATGCCGAATTTTGCCTCTGCCATAATCCTTCTTGAAGGTGCCGGCATCTTTTCCGTCGACATCCAGGTCGCCGTCAAAGTTACCCTCACATTCACAGGCATCACCGCAAGCATTACCCCCGGGAGGAAAGGAGTCCTCCTGGTTCATGCTGCAGAATCCGCCTGCGCCGCATTCCGTGGGATTGGCACCTCCAACCGTGCAAAGCGCGCCGACGGATGGTCCCGCACTACAACTCCCCAGGAGCGGGCCGTTCGGTTTCAAAGGACAGTTATCCTGAGAATCAGCAACCCCGTCATGATCGGAATCCAACACAATATCCAGATAGGGGGCAAAATCCTCCGGGTCAACACATTCCCGGGAGGCGATATTTTGATAACTATTGCCGATCTCACTTTGCAATCGCATGAGCATCCCGTGGTTTCTCAGCTTCTCGAGATTTCCCGTCACCAGCGTGGTCAGATCAATGGAGGTCTCCCAATCGTTTCCGGCCGGGATCGTACCGGACGATGATATGTCATGGTCATAATCACCCCCGTCAAGGGTATTCCAGGTATCGCTTCCCTCGCTAAAAGGTTGATTGAGCGCATAGCAGTTCACCTGTATCTCCTGTCCCCCGCCGGTATGGTACGAGCCGGAGAGATACAGGCTGGCGGCTACGATATCGGCGGCGTCAATATCTTCCGGAATGTCAAACTTGATGAGTCCCCGCGCCGCCCCGTATGTCGGATGGTGGGAAATGACAAGCCTGGTTTTAGTGCTCATATTCGTATCGGGATAGCGCTGATCGATGTACACATCGGCAATGGAGGGGCAGATTGCAGCCGAAGCCCGGGCGGCAGGCAACACCCATAACAGCAAAAACATAAGAAAGATAAGGTTTTTTGTCCGGTAATTCATACAAGAATTCCTCATGTTCCGCTTATCGACTTAGAAACTCTTCGAAAAATACAGCCAACGCACTATCTCTGTCATTTCCGCCCCGCATCAAGTGCGGGGTAAACTCCATGGGAAATCCGGAAAACATCTCCGGCTGAAAAACCATCATAGAGCAAGATGCCTTGTTGCCATGCGGCAAGAAAAAGCACCCGCCACATGGCACAAGGCACCGGCCATTGTCGTCTATCGTTTGACTCAAAACCCTCCTGGCAGCGCGTTCACAAAATACGGACGGCTGCTAATATTCGCACCAATCGCCCGCCACGCATGCCGGGCAAGGATTATTGCCTCCGCTTCTTCCAAAATCAGCTTTAAACAAAACCGTGTCGCCTCCATCAACATCCCCGTCACAGTTGAAGTCCCCGTTACAGGGAGAATCGCCGGTGCAGGGGTTATAGAGAGGGTTTCGGCCAAAAGCCGATTTGAAGAGAAACACATCGGATCCGTCTACATCGCCGTCACAGGTAAAATCCCCTTCACATTCACACGCATCGCCGATGCCGTTCCCCCCCGGAGGATAGGAATCTTCCTGGCCCGGGTTGGGTGTGACGGGACAGTTATCATGAATGTCGGGGATACCGTCACCGTCCATGTCGCTCAGCGGGATACACCGATCATTCTCTTCGTCGCAGAGCAACGGCGCGCAGGGGTCGCCGCTGCTGCCGCAAACTTTGGCATCCTCGTCGCAGAACTCGTCGCCGTTGCAGAAGAGGCCGTCATCCGGGCAATCGACCGGGGTGCCGGGCTGGCAGGTGTATGCGACGCAGGTTTCAACGCCGTTGCAGTATACCCCGTCGTCGCAGTCGCCATCGCTGAAGCACAGCGCATCGCAGGTATTGGCTGAATCAATCAGCAGATAGGCCGCGACATCGCTCTCGCCATAGCATTCCCGTGACGCTATATGCTGAAGTTTCTTTCCTGATTCCACCTGCTCCCTCATCAGCATCCCGTTATCTCTCACCTTCACCAGGTTCCCTGCCAGGAGATCGGTCAGATCGATCCCCGCCCTCCAGTTAATTGCAGGATCTCCGTACAGCGTTTGATAGATGGTTCCCGATGAAACGACGCTGGTATCATAACCGCCCCCGGCCAGGGTGTCCCAGGTAACCGTCTCCTCATTGAATGGGGCATCCAGCGCAAAAAAGTCGATGAGAAATTGGTTCGTCTTGAAGGCATGCTCGCTGCCGGAAAGAAACAACCGGGCGCACTTAATATCCCCGGCCTGAATACCGCCGGGAATCTCGAATTTCCAGAGCCCGCGCGCCCTTCCTTTGGTGGGATGATCGGTAACCATTACCCGGGTTTTCCAGTTGAAGTTGAGATTATGTTCCCCATACGAAAGCGATTCATCGATATACACATCCCCGATATTGGGACACATATACGTCGTGGCCGGCAAACCGAGATCAACATTCAGCTCAAGATAAGGCTGACCGGTTGCGTTTTCACGGGAATAGACGGTTTTATAAACATCCAATGATTCATCCTGCACTTTCAGGAGCATCCCGTATTTTCTTATAGTGTCGAGATTATCAGTGAGCAGGGTGGTGATATCTATGCTGTTCGGACCGGTAGCGACCGTTCCGGAAGCATATTGTCCCGCATCGAAATCCCCTCCCGGATTAGTCCAGGCAAGGCCGCTTGACTCTCCACCATAATCATACCAGGTTGAACCCCAGATAATTTGCGTGGCATCCGGCTTAGATAAAGGCTTTTCAAACCAATTTGCCTGCTGACCACCAGGTGCTGGAGGTGTAATAGGGTGAATGTTTATGTCAAGGGGTTCTGCACCTCCATTCCGGGCAGTAAGATGCAGATACGCGCTTTGTATCTGATTCGCCGAAATGAATGGGGGAATATTTAACCTGATTATCACTCTGCACACCTCAGTGCCGTCGGAGTCCCCGACCATCTTTAAAGTGGTGCCCGTTCCAAAGTTCAAATTTGCATCTCGCTGATCAATTCTCGTATCGGCCATTGGCTTGCAGGTATAGGTGGTTGTGGCGGCCATTGCAACATTGATTGCAACAACCGATGCCGCGAGCACCATGGTTATGAACAGTATTCTTTTCATTCTTCATCCTCCTTTTTTGAAACACTGTGCTTGTACTTTGAGATTGCTCATGCCGCCCTTGAGCGCGTCAGCGCGAAATAAGCGCGGGCAATCTCCGTTTTAAACCGCACTGTTCAATGATCGGCTTATAACCTCTCCGTGGACTCCTTCCTTTTATTCGCCGTTCACCTCCTTTCTTCACAATATTCCGAAGTCCACCTTTTTCACATTACCGCGATATCAAACGACATCAGAGGTACCGGGAAAGAAAACTATCGCGTCGCCGCATAGCCGGAGAAAAAAAACATGCCGGTAAGCCGGTAATCGGGAAAGGAAAGACCCCATCCCCAGATGTAGTCCGCCGCCACCATCCCGCTCATCAGCAAAAACAGATCTTTTGTTTTGTTGTAATTCGGAGACCAATAGGAAGCCGCAAAGACTGTACCCATGGGCAGGTAGAAACCAAAACCGTTATAGGCGTCAATGAAGACGGACAGGTTGGCTTCAAAGGACAGGTTTGCCGACGCAATATCGGAATTATAGAGATAGATGTTGTAGCGCATGCCGGCAAAGCTGTTGGCCTCGGTCTGAGACGGCGCCATGAACAGCACCAGTGCGGCAAACGTCAAGATACCCCGTGCTCTTTTCCAGGTTTTCACTATTGAAATCCTCTCTTATTCACATTGACTTACTGGGTTAGGGCAAAGATCTTGCTGCTCGCTTCCCGGCTCCGCATGTCCCTTTCAAGAAGGCACAATGTGTGCTGCAGGCGCGGACTGCCCGCCTTTTTCATTTTATCTATAAAAGACCCGATGAGTTCACCCTGGGACGGGCTGAGCGAGGTCCCGGCACCGGCCATGATATGCTCAATCGAGGGGGTCATATCCTGTAGTGCCGCAAAGGCCATGGTTCGGAGGTCCGAATTAAAAATAAGAAGAGCGATTATCTCCGCCGCATGTTCGTAATACCGCGCAACATAATCTCTCCCCTCGGCGGTGGCCATGAGCACCCGGTCCCGATAGTTTCTCAAAAGCGCAAGCTTCGGGAAATCGGCGGGCAGCATCGTTTCAATGGGACAGGGAGTGGCGGCGGCGGACAGTCTGAAGTCCAGCGTTTGCTCGGTGTGCTTCGTAACCGTGACCGATTGACTTTGCGACTGGTAACCGGGGGCGGCGGCCCTCACCGTGTAGACGCCCACCTTCATCCCGGATATGGCGTAATTTCCCTCCGTGTCGGTTATGGCGGAATATCCCCCCTTATTGGTGGAGATAACCGCATTTTCTATGGGGCGGGTTGTCTCCTGGTCCACCACCTGTCCCTGGATGCCTCCGCCGGCAAGGTTGCCGTAGATAATAATCGATTGCGTATCGACATAACCCCATCCCCCTTCATACCAGTTAAAGTCCGAGGTGCCTTCAGGGAGGGGTTCTATTCTGATGGCCACCACGGTACGGGCGGAATATCCCCCATTATGGTCCAAATGCTCATTGTAGGGCCATACGACATCCTGGTTCCGGGAGGTGGCCGACTGATCGGGCGGGCAGGGCACCATCTGGGGGGGCACCGCCCGGAAAGGGCCCTCGCAAAAAAGCGGCAGTCTATTTTCTTCATCAAGATAACCCGGCTCTAAATAACTGCCGTCCCGCTTATAGGCAAGGAGCAATTTCAACCCCCCGGCGACGCTGATCAGGCTGCCCGGATTACGGCCTTTCGTCGAAGGGGCGGAATAGTCGCACCATCCCCCGTTCGCCTTATCCGCCTCGATATGATAGTAATACGGGGCCTGGGGATAGGTACCGTCCACATAATAATACTCTCCGCCCGGCTTGAGTTCGTAGGTGTAAAAGAATCCATCCGGTGAAAAAACGGTTATGGCTTGGGTTGTTTCCTCGACCATCCCGGCATCCCGCAGCAGGTCAAGCATAGGCACCCCCTGATACTCGGCATACCAGTCACCGGAGCGGGTGGTATTCATTAACATAAACTGTTTGTGACTCGGCAGGGCCTCCAGTTCACCCAGGGTATAGGTCACCGAGGGGGCCGGGATTTTGGCGGGATCATCGATCGCGTCGCCGGGGTAACTCAAGGCATTTATCTCCTCCCGGTTGGTGTAACCGTCCCCGTCGGAATCCCTGGATTCTATGGAGGCAAAGGCCCCGACGCTTCTTCCGGCACCTCTGTAATCAGCCCCATAGGGGTTCAAGGTCCCCCTGATGTCTCCCCTGCCGTCATATCCGTAGGTCAAATGACACCACTGGCAACTTCCCACGGTAACCCATTCACCGGGGTTTTTTTCGTACTCGCCGCCGCAATGGCATAAGGCGCAACTGTCAAGCTTGGTTCCCTTGGCCGCGGGATAAACAGAAACAAATTTCGGTGAGTCCGCTTCACCCTCATGGTGATAAGCGGCATGAACAACGCCGGCCAGGGCTGCCAGAGCCACCAGTACGATAATCAAAACTTTTTTTTGCATGCTTTTTCATCCTTGGTCAGATGGTCACAGCCTCAAATCTGAGCATGTACCAGCCGTTGGCTGGTTTTTCTCCCAGAAACAGTGATAACCGGTAGGAGCGGCTTTACGCCGCGAATGCATCGCGCCTGAAGGCGCTACTACCGAAATTTCCAATATCTTTGGTTAATTTTTCATTGCTCAGAACTCCAGCTGGAATCGGGTAAGCCAGAGATTTTCCACGTCACGGTAATACGAGTATCCCTCGGGGCTGGTTCCCAGAAAGAGGGGCTGGGCAAAGGTGGTGCGGCTGTAATTAAATGCAAACCGAACCATGCTGTTGAGATACCAGTTTAAGGCGGCGGTAAAAGTATTGGCCCGCCGTACGCTTTGCCCTTCGAAAACCAGGTTGTCATAGACCCCCTGGTTGGCCTCAAACTGCTCATAACGGAAACCTATTCCCCAGGCCCCCCATTTCCTTTCCTTGATATTAAAATTATGATTCGGTCTGATCTTCTCCAATATCCCCCTCGCAATAACCGGCCTTTCCCCGGTGAGCATCAAAAGCATGCCCGCGTACCATGCCTTCATGCTGAAATCAAACTCGTCCGTACCGGTCGGTTGCACCCCATGATAATCATTTCTGATATATTCCCCCATGAGCACCAGCGGACCGCAGGCATGGGCCATTTCAAAGCCAAACCGCCTCCGGTCGTCAACCTCCTGGATAACCCGGAACTTGGCCCGCGTATTGACCTCAAAAAAAGTGGTGCGTCCCGGCGTCGCTATGTCCACATTCAGGTCCGAGGTGTCGAGCCGGGCATAGGCAAAGGAACCGCCCAGCTGGAGATGTTTGATCAATGGTATGTCCAGTTGGTAAAACGGCTTCAGCACGATGCGCCCGGTATATTCTTTATCATCCTTCTGGCTTCTCCGGGTCGCATCACGGCCATCGCCATTAAAGACGCCGACGCCATAATTGATCATGTCGCCAAGCACCGTGCCGTGGATCATCAGACCCACGTCCCTCGCCGGGGTGAGATAAAAGGCCATGGACCGCTCGTTAAAGGGGAGATACTTGTCCGATATGAGATTCTCCAGACTGAACGGCTCTTTGAATTGCCCCACCTGAATCTGCAGGTAGGGGAAATAGTCAAAATTGATCAGGGCATCTACCAGACGATCATTGCTTGATCCCTCAAATTCCCCCTCAAATTTATAGCCAAAATAATCAAACATTCTGCCTTCGATGAACAGCCGCGCCCTTCTGATGTCAAAATCGTTGTCCTCCGGATAATGAGCGCCAAAAACTCTCAGATCGGATTGAATGACCCCGCCGATGCGCATATCAAAACTTTTATCATTGGTCCTGACATGCACCCCTTCATCATAGACAACCTCAACTTCCTTGGCTTCTTCCTTCTTCACGATCTCCTTTACGCTTTTGACCTCTTCCTCCGTCAAGAAGCCTTTTTTTTGCAATATTTCAAGCAATTTATCATTGGCGATGCTGCCGCCGCGGGCACTGCCATGGCCGCAACAGAGCAGCGATAAACATATAATCCCCGTACACCATTTTTTCATTTTTTTCGCCGCCTCTGAAATTTGCCCCGCAAGCACCTCTATTGGGTTTTGCTTTTCGGTATGGCGTCGGGATAAAAAAGAACCTCTCCCTGCTGCTTAAAGTTACTGATTAATTGCTGGCAGCCCGGTGAAGTCAGCCACCCGATGAAGGCCATTGCCTTGATATAATTGACCTGTGGATGGCGCGCCGGATTCACCGCAATCACCCCGTACGGATTATGGAGCATGAGATCGCCCTCCGAGATGACAATTGAATCTATCTTTGACTTGTATGCAACGTAGGTGCCCCGGTCCGCCAGGGTATAAGCCATCTTGTCATGGGCCATCTGCAATACCGCCCCCATCCCCTGCCCCGCTTCCAGGTACCAATTGCCCTGAGGGATAATGCCTGCCTTTGCCCAGATGTCCTTTTCCTTCCGGTGGGTTCCCGAATCATCCCCGCGTGAGACAAACAGGGCGTTTGCCCGGAAGATTTTTGAAAATACTTCAACAATATTTTTTATGCCCTTGCAGCCGGCCGGGTCCCCCGGCGGTCCCACCAGCACAAAATCATTGTGCATAACCTCTCTTCGGTTGACTCCATAGCCCTGGGCGACAAACCGTTCCTCATCTATCGGGTCATGGACCAATATGACGTCCACATCCCCGGTCTCACCCAGTTTCATCGCTTTCCCGGTTCCCACCGCTATCACATCAACTTTAAGATTACACATTTTCTCAAAGGGCGGTAAAATAGTCCCCAGCAAGCCTGAGTTTTCCGTGCTGGTGGTAGTAGCCATCTTAAGCCTTTCTTCGGCGTGGAGACTGCCGGCGCACGCTAAAATGAGACAGAGCAGCAGCGCGGCGAACGTTTGTTTATGGCGTATTTCAGGCATTCGGCACCCATCCTCGAATATTCGGTCGGTTTTATAAAGGCACGCCGATCTCTTGATTGAAAAAATTAAAAAAGCCGCCATCCGCGTCGGATATGCCGGCTCTACAAAAACCTGTACATCTCCTTTCCGAACACGGGAGGCAACGTCCTTTCGAACGCTACCCTTCGATCGCCCCTCATAACCTTGCGGCGTTAGAGAAAACGATTCGGAGATCCTGACTGATCTGTGTGTTTAATGTCGTGGCTTATATTATATGATATTATTTTTGTCAAGGAAAAAAAGAAAATAATTTAACTGGTTATGGAAAACAAGCATGGTCGCGCAATTTCCGACATCATGGGCATGGCTGGCCCGCTTATCAAAAAAATGCGCCGGCTATTTGTTTATATAGTCCAAAAAACTCTTCCGCACCCCATCGCCCCACAAAACAAGCGTGTCATCTATCAGCTCATTGGTTTTTTCCAGGAGGAACAGCACTGAAATGGCCTCGCCGGTTTTTCCCTTTATGACACCCATCTCTTCCGCCAATTCCTCTTTGTGTCCTTCGCACAGCTCCTTCAGTTTTTCGCGGTGCAACTTGAGGGAATGCTCCAATGCCCTGATTCTTTTCAAACAGGACTCTGTCTCCTGTTTCATTTTATTGTCCATCTGTTTGTCTACCAGCTTTTTTACCTTCTCCATACCCGCCCCAAAAAAACAGTTATAAAGCTAGATCAAAGAACGCCATCGTCGTTTTCCCTGCGGCGCTTATACCACAGAATGGGTAAAGGGTAAAGCGCGAAGACAATCCCTGTATCGACAAGTGAATCGCCTCCTCATCCTCCTCCAGGGAAGAAAGATGCCATACATCCCCACAGCGGAGCGGTCGGACATTGCGGCAGCATTTGATAAAATTGTGTTGCAATTATCCAATGGCTGCATTATAGAATTATCGGTGAGAAGTGCTTATTTTTTATACGGCGGCCCTGCCAGTTGATAACCGGAGAAAGGAGAAAAAACGATGGATCCCTTAGACATGTTCAGAAAGAAATTTGAGACGTACAGAAAAGTTCTGGATGAATCCGGCGAAAAAAAGGCGTGGGACACCCTGTTCGAAGGTTATCCGGAGCGGCAGAGAAAGAACATGGGCGCCTTTATCGAGCGTACCAACACGCTGGCCGAGGCCTTAAGCGAGGCGGTGGCCCCATATAAAAAACTGGGCATGGACATGCAGGTTATCGATATCTCCAATAACGACATGGACGCGGTTCTTGAAATTCAGCGGGTATGCCCGGCATTGAAGTATAACCTGCACACGCAGTTCGGCTTTGAAAAACCCTGCCATATCATCTGTGAAATGGATGTGGCCGCATCCAACAAGGGTTTTGAAGATATGAAGATGGAGGGGTCCATCCTGTGCACCCAGGCCGATGGGAATTGCGTGTGCATGTTCAAGTATGAACGGCCAAAAAAAACCTAGCAAGCGGTTGAAAAAGTTGTGACACGTATGTACTCAAAGGGGGGGCTTTTGATGCCACAACAATTTGTCTTTACTCTTACGGCACGGCCCGGCACCTTACGACTTAAACCGCGGACAGGCGGCGGTGCGGCGGGGGGGGTGAGGCTACCGCGTCTCTTAATTATTCCCGATGCGCCTTTTTCTTTGCGCCGCATCACGGCGGATGGCTAAAATACGCCGGGTCCTTAACATGTTCGTTTTTGCACAGGGGGCAGCGGCTGGGAGACCGGACCGATTTTCTTTTGCTGAATTTAAATCCGCAAGCCAGGCACTCCGCCGGAATCATCCGGAAAGCCCCCCGCAGCGATCGCATGATGTGCCCCAGGTGCTCGTACACCTCTTTCTCGGGAATATGGACGGCACGGGAAATCTCCCCCGCCGTCCATACACCCTGCGTCAGCAATTGCATTATCTCACGCCTGACCGTCATATTGTGCGGGATCGAAATGTGATGGGAAGCAAAAACCGCTAAAGCAGTTTGAGCAGCGTCATATTATCCAGAGGCTCGTTCAGTTCAACCCCTCCGGCCGGCTGATTCGTCCCCCGGTCAATCCATTTCACCAGTCCCTTCAGGCTGATGGGAACCACCTGCCACTTGACGACAACACCGAGACTGATTGCCGATGAACTCTTAAAGTCGCCGGCCCGGCTGAATTTTATCCCCAAACCGCCATAACTTACATCCACAATCTCGCATTTTTCCAGACCTTCATTCTCGTCGCTCGCATAGCACAAGGCCCTGAGTCGGGTGGCAAATCTGGGGTGTTTTCGTTCATCTCCGGACCGCAACCGCCCGTTTTCGACATGGTCTGCCTGATCGCGTCGAAACACCGCTCCATCCATGTTCACACACCCTGGTTATTGAGATATTTTATTCTCTCCAGCTTGTCCTTCACATCCAGAAATACCCTTCCCATGATATTGTCATCCGGTGTCAGCTTTATCCATAGGGCTACGACACGCTCTATAAAGGCTATATGCCG
The DNA here is from genome assembly GCA_964459295.1 of uncultured Thermodesulfobacteriota bacterium. Classification (GTDB taxonomy): domain Bacteria; phylum Desulfobacterota; class WTBG01; order WTBG01; family WTBG01; genus CAZWCD01. The sequence continues at coordinate 623 of CAYWLT010000021.1, read as the reverse complement.
GTTTATCTCTTCGGATTTCTTGCTATCAACGGTTGTCTGCATGACGTTTCTCCCTGTAAAACCGACAGTCGGGGATAAGGGAAAAGAGATAACCGCACCCAATATATGGACTTTTTCCACCACAATCGTCTACATACTGTGCATTTTAGGCATACCGGGCAACAAGTCAAGAAAAAATATCGCAAAAACTATTGTTCACTCACACCGTATCAAACGGAATGTTCATTACAGTGCCGGACGCACCTATTGTTTAAACTCTCGGACAAACAATCGCCCGGGCGAAAGTATGTTTGACTCCCGGCGCAAAATAACCTAGTATACAATCTGCATCTGCCTGCTACACAGGCACTGATCCCACGATGCCCGGTGGCCCGATACTTTTTTTGCCAGGAGGTCCCGCACTCATGTTGACCGCAAAACAGCTTGAGAAATATGCCGATGTGCTGCTCTGGGGGCTCAAAAAAGCGCGAACCCGGCGCTACCGCCCGTCCGATATCATCATGGTTCGCTTTGATCTCTCCGCGCTCGGGCTTGCCGAAATATTGCATGGGAAAATCCTCTCACTGGGAATGATTCACCTGCTGCGCTTCAACGGCACCCCCGCCATGTACCGTAATTTCTAC
>CAYWLT010000020.1:0-18483 GCA_964459295.1 uncultured Thermodesulfobacteriota bacterium | reverse complement strand
TCCGCGCGCGAATCTCCTTTGATGGCAATAAACGACAGGATGGCGTCGATGGTCAAGTAGAGGGCGTCGGACAGCTTGTGGGAAGATGAAATCTGCATGGTTATCAGGCCGGCAGTGGCTATGCCGAGGATGACCATGGCCAGGACAATCTCAATCAGGGTGAATCCGCTTTCCTGTGGGATGAGTCCGGTACGGTTCATTTGTGCGGGGCCGATTTGGCATCGGCTTTTTGCTGGTTGTTCATGTACAGGTAATTTCTGAACCGCTTGATGTTGTTGCGGCATTCGGTGGCGGCGGCATACAGGCTGTCAAACTGGTCCTGGCTGATATAGGTGCAGTCCAGAGCGCGGTAGAGCTGGGATTGCAGCTCGCTGCACGACCTTTGGGCATATCCCAGCGACCGGCTCACCTCGCTTGAGGAGCCGTTGTCAAACCCCTTGGCGATGTTGTCCATGATTGACCCGCACGCCTTCCACGCCTGATCCCTGAGGCTGAAATCCTTTCTCAGATCGGTCTGATTGATCATCGCGGAAAGCGCTTTGGAAAGATCCCGGGCCTGGTTCCAGCAGGGCAGCTCCTCAAAATTCTTGTATTGCATAGATCCTCCTTTACCAACTGTTTTCAATTTTTATTCTTCCGGTTGAGGAAGAGACCTTGACCGAACGTTGTTTCCCCCGGCTGTTTTTGAGATATATACCCCCGCTGGAGGCGGTGCCCTGGGGGTTGAAGGCAATAATGCTCGTCCCGGACCGGTGCGTGCCCCGGTAATCGGTGGCGTGATTGATCATAACCTGTTCCGGCAGGGGGTGATAATCCCGGCGAGCCGCCCACTGGTTAGAACCGCTAAAGGCATTGCCCTGTTCCAGCCGGTATCCCTGGGGGTTGTTGTCGAGATAAAATCGCACGCGGTACTCTTTCCCCGCAGAGGCGGCGCACATCCTGGCATACTGCAGGGTTGCAAAGATGGCCCTGACCGTGCCGTTGAGCCTGTAATCGGCCATGTTGTGGAAAAGCGACGGCACGCTGATGGTGGCCAACACCGCGATTATTGCCATGACAACCATTAATTCTACCAGCGTGAATCCCCGTTGTTTGGTTGGTGCGCCCATCGTAACCTCAGGAGTGTTTCATCTTCTCCACATCAACCTGAGAGCATATTGTGTGCCAGAGGAATCCGGTGGTATGCCGAAGCGTTTAAGGTGGATGCTGTCTAAAAGGTAAGGCGGGGCGGGGCGGCTGTTCGCAGTGGTTTGAGTTTACACAAGAAAAAGTGTCGCAGGAAGATACAGGGGTTCAGATTTTTTGGACAGGCATGAGAATCAAGGGTATCTCTAAAAATTTACGCAATGCACCATCTCTGACATTCCCGCAAAAGCGGGAACCCGCAAAAATGAAATAGCCGGATTCCCCGATCAAGTCGGGGAATGACAAGAACATGAATCATTAGAGGTCCCTTTAAATAAGAGAGGTTTCGGGTTGAGGGAAGGATAGGAAGCACGATACAAGGCATTACTGTTTACTTAAAAGGTTATTTTCGAGGCTGGAAATGGCTGTCTAAGACAAGAGAACACCATTTTTTGTGGCGAATCGATTGAAAAATCAATCGGTTGACTTGGTCCGACCCCACCGTTTTGTTTAATTAATTGAAAAAAGTCTAAAAAAAATATAAAATAGAAAATATTTCATTGTAAACGGGGGAATGCCATGAAAAAAATTATTTGTTTGACGGTTTTTTTGGTGCTGTTTTTAATCGATCAGGGTTTTGCCGGAACGGTTGAGCTGCCCCGGACAGGGCAGACCACCTGTTATGACAGCGCGGGTAATATGATCGCCTGTCCGGGGAGCGGTCAGGATGGTGATGTGCGGGCGGGAGTGGAGTGGCCTTCGCCCCGTTTTGCCATTACCTACTGTACCTCGGATGCTCCCTGCACCGGGCAGACGGAAGACTGTGACGGCGACCCATCCAACGACGTGGTCATGGATAACCTGACCGGTCTCATGTGGACACGCAAGGCATGCAATGAAGGTGCCTGGCCCGTTCTCTATTGGGGCGATGCTGTGAGCTATGCGTGGAATCTTGCACTGTGCGGCCATGATGACTGGCGGCTGCCCAATGCCAATGAGCTTGAGAGTCTCATCAATGCGGGCGTTGCCGATCAGATAGACTGGCTTGGAAGTGCGGGTTTTACCGATCTTGTGCAGAATTGGTATTATACCTCAACCAGGGCTTTCTATGACTTGACATACTACAGCTATCCTAATTTCGCCCTTGGGCTCCACCGGGGTGATGGCGCACAAAGACTGGATAGGGTCGCTTCTTGGGGTATGGCACCCGCGTGGCCGGTCCGTGCCGGACAGAGCGATGATTCGGACTCAAACTATCCCGCCACTATCTGGAAGACCGGACAAACCGCAAGCGAAAGCGCACAGGAGGGTGATGACGGTAACCTGCGGATGGGTGTGGCATGGCCCGATCCGAGGTTTACGATCACCTATTGCAACAGTAGCGGCCCATGTGCCGGTCAAGCTGCCGACTGTGACGACGACGCATCCACGGATGTGGTGACCGATAACCTCACCGGCCTGATACGGGCACGGGACGCCAATCGCCCCGACGGCCCCAAGAGCTGGACGGATGGACTCAATTACGCAAAAAATCTGACGCTTTGCGGCTACACTGACTGGCGGCTTCCCAACCGCCGGGAGCTCCACAGCCTCACCGATTTTTCTCAGCACGCACCCGCGCTTCCCGCAGGCCATCCTTTCACTCAGGTGGTGGAAGGAGTTCCTGAATCGTATGGCGTGATGACCCCCCGGGCATACTGGTCATCCACCACCTGCGGGCAGAATCCCACTGACGGCTTTTGTGTCAGCACGTATGACGGAAGTGTCGACCGATGCACCAAGACCAATGCAGCCGACTATTATGTGTGGCCGGTGTGCGGCGGCAATACAGAGGCGGGCAAGGGGCTTCAGGTGAGCATCACCGGCGCACGCTTTGCCGAGGCGGGCGGGGAGTACAGTTTTACTCTTACCTATAGCAACAACCTTTCCTTTGATGCTCAGGATCTCGTCGTGCAGGTGTATCTGCCGTCTGATGCGCTCTATGTTTCAAGTACCCGCAATGGTATCTACCGGCTGGCTAACCATGAGGTATTCTGGAAATTGGGTGCGGTGGCGGCAGGCGCTTCCGGTGATCTCGCGGTCACCGTTGAATTTGCCTGGGGCATTCCACCCCATACTGATGAGCAGATCATTGCCCAGATTGATGCCGCCAACTCCCCCCGGCACACCATCGATACACTGGATGAGTATCTTGCCTACGAACCGGCCGCCCTTACTGCTACCCACAGCCTTACCCGGGCGGAAATTAAAGCGCTGATCAACTCCGATCAGAAGTTCAGCAGGCTCTACCAGCTTGCGACGGGGATGGGGTTTGAGGATTACGGGCTTGCTGAACGGAGGGAGGTGGAGCAGGGCCCCGCTGAAACTGTTATGCAGTTGCTCAAGCAATCGCCGCTGGAAGTGCTCTTCATCCACAAGGCCGGCGACCTCTATTTCATCGAGAAGTATGAGACGTCGGCCGGTACGGTGTCCATCTTAGATGCCGGAGGCGGCTTTTCAGTCGATCTTGCAACAGGTTCGGCCAAGGGGTGGGGCAGTTGGGCCGGTCAGCAGAGCGAAGGGTTATATGGCGCCGGTTTCCTCGCAGCAAATTGTCCCGATGAGCAGTGGCGTTGCCTGCTCAATTGCATGACCGATAAGGGTCTCATAGATATTTTTATGCAATTGGGCAGCGCCATCCAAACCAGCGCTTCTGCTTCCAAATGTTATGCCTGCGCCCTGGGTGTCAAAGAGGCCTGCAGCGGATGTTCGATGCTGGTGCTGAAGCATATGCTGGAGAACAGCAACAAATTGAATCTCAGCGCGAAGAAGACTAACGATACAATCGAATGCTTCAACGATTGCATCAGGAATCCCGGCAGCCACTACTGTTCGGGCGATCTGCCCTATTGCCCCTCCTGGGCGGAGTTGAACTGGCTGCAGAAACTCCACGTCCTTACCAGCTACGGTGCCTGGACGGCGGTCAAGGTCTGCGATCCGGCCACCTGTACCTACACCCATACGGCGTCATTCAAGGCCTGCGGTCCCTGTGTGGGATGCAATGAGGGCGCATGTGACATGTTTATCGACATGTGCGGCCCCGTGCCTGAGATTCTCGTGGGCGGTGACCCCAACGAGAAGCTTGGTCAGAAAGGGAACGTTATTGCCGGCCAGCAGCTGGACTATACCATCAACTATGAAAACTATGGCGAGGGTACCGCATTCGGGGTGTACGTAACGGATGAGCTGGATGAAAATGTAGATGACAGCACCCTGGTGATAAACAACGGCGGGACATATTATTCTTCAAACCGGCTGTTGACATGGGAGGTGGGTGACCTCCGCCCCGGCGCAGGAGGTTCGGTAGGCTTCAGCGTGCGGGTTAAGGACGGCCTGGCAAGCGGCACCGAGATTATCAACCAGGCGACGGTCTATTTTCCCAGCGTGCCGGAAATCACGCCCACCAATGCGGTGGTGAATGTTGTAAGGGATATTGTCGCCCACCCCCAGGAAGTGGAGGTTGAATCAGGTGCCCCGCTTGCGCTGCTCCTCTCAGGCGCCGCTTCCGGAGGGAGATCCCTTACCTATAAGGTAGTGTCGGGACCTTATTACGGAGAGCTCAGCGGTACCGCCCCCGCGCTCACCTATACCTCGTCTGAGAACTACAATGGACCGGACCGGTTCAGTTTCCTGGTCAGCAATGGCGCATCGGAGAGCGAACCCGCGGAGATACGGATCACCGTTCTTCCTTCAGCTTCTGATGCGATTCCGCCCACGGTGGTGTTGACCAATCCGGCGGATGACGCCCGGGACATCCCGGTTTCGGATGCGGCCATAGCAACCGATGCCTATCCGCCGGTGATCTCAGCGATGTTTTCTGAGCCGGTGAATCCGGACACGGTAAATCAAACCACCTTTACCGTGGGAGGTGTCGCAGGGACGGTCGGCTATGATGTTTCTCTCCGGAGGGCCTTTTTTACACCCTCACGCCCCCTTGCCCCATCCACCACGTATACGGCGACGATTACCACCGGGGTGAAGGATAACAATGGTAATGCCCTGGCCGAAGACCATACCTGGCAGTTTACCACCATTTCTGATGTGGCCATTGAAGTGCTTCTGCCGCCGCCGCACACGACGGTGATTGATTTCGGAGCAGTTGCCCCCCGCGGTGCATCGGACCCAAAGATCGTTACCGTAGTCAGCGCCGGATTGAAGGATCTGGTTATGGGAACCGTTTCGTTAACCGGGGCGGATGCTCTACTGTTCAGCATCGAAAACGACACCTGTTCGGGCAAGACGCTGGCGCCGGGTGAGAATTGCACGGTAAGGGTCATCTACACCCCTAAGTCAAAGGCGGTCAAACATGCGACGCTGGAGCTGCCGTCAAATGATCCTGATACCCCGGTGGCAGCGGTACCGATGAGCGGGGGAGGATCTGCAAGCTGGTTGCCCCTTTATGCCGAGTTGTTTGACACCCCGTCTGACCTCGGGCTGATGCGGCAGTACCGGGATAGCGTGCTTGCAAGAAACGAGCGGGGTAAGCACCTGGTGAACAGCCTGTATGCCAACTCCCAGGGGGCACTGGCAGTGCTGAACGCGCACCCGGAGCTCCTGGCACGGGCCTATACGCTTATCAGTGCAAACCTGGGTGCGGTAGAGGCAGTGCTGCGCGGGGAAGCTGGGACCATCCGTCATGCCGCCGCGATCATGCAGTTCTTGCAGGATTTTGCCGATGCCTGTCCGCCGGACTTGCAGCGACTGGTTTTGGAAACCATGAAACAGATGTCAGACAGCCGCCAGAAACAGCAGAAGCCCGCCTCAAAGTTGTTCAGGATGTTCAGGGCACCTGAAAAGGAAACCCTGTTCTTCGGATTCCGCCTGGATGAGTGATTCAGGCATTTTCCGCGCAGGAACAGGTTGCGGGCTACCGTTCCGTGCATGCTTCTCAACCTCCCCGCGGAAGCGGGTAAATGGGACGATTGGGGCCTTTTGATGCCGGGTGCCGGAGTCAGTTTCTCGTTGGTCGGTGGTGTTGGAGTAAAAGGGGGGACGCCCTTAAATATCTAAATTTTTAAGTGAGCGGGAATTGAATGTTACGTACTGGTAGACGATGCAGGTGCTATTTATAGTTCATTCTAACGAAAGAGAGCCAATTATACATTTTCTTAGGAAGTTGGGCCTCAGCTAACTGCAAAGGAGAAAGGTTCCTACGATCTTTAAAAACAGATTCTTTTAAGGGATGAAACCGCCAATCCAAGATGATCAGCTTGAGCCACCGTTTAATATTGAGTGGTTTCTTAAATTCGGGGGCATGAGCAATCAGGCCTGCGACCGGTTTTGATCCTGAGCCACGATATGTTTAATGAGCGTTCCGGTACGGTTATTGCTGTAGCCATCACCCGTCAACCGCAACCAGCGGGTTTTCCTCTTACCATGGAATTGAAGACAGCTCGTCTTCCCAAGCGATCCTGGGTTAAGATAAGCCAGATTCGCACCCTTTCCGTGGACCGGATCGGGAAAATAATCGGCAAGGCTTCTCCCGAAGAAATGGACCAGGTGATCGAGGGATTGAACGAAATAATCGGAGCATAAAACTTATAGCCTCTGTGCGAAGTAGGCCATCAGGTAATCCCTGAAGTTGCCGAAGGGTATGTTGAATATTTTCTTTGCCTCGGCAATGTCACAGGTGCTGCCGCCGCTAAAAGCGGAAACCAAGCCTTTTGCGTTATATCTATCTCCGGTGAGGTAGTCGACCGTCGCTGCGATAAATCTCGCCAGCGGCAGAGGCAGGTAGATAAACCGTACGTTTTTCCCCAGCGCCTTGCAGTAAAGCTCCCGTAACTCCTCAAAGGTATATTCATCCTCCCCGCCGATCTCAATAATCCTTCTGGACGCGGCAGGATTGTTCAGCGCGTTGACCATGCACCGGGCGAGATCCTCAACCAGAATGGGCCGCACCCGCTCCCCCCGCTTAATCAGCATGGGCGAGAACCCCCGCTTTTTAAGGTTGTTGCCCATCAGGTGCACCAGGTCGGTGGCCAGGGTGGTCACCCGGAACACGGTATAGTCCAGCCCGCTTACCATGAGCAGATCTTCCACCGTCTTCTTGACCTTGCCGTGCTCAAAATTGGAGAACTTGGCCAGTCCCCAGTAGCTTACAAAAATATATTTGTTAACTGCGTTGGCCTGGGCAAGCCGGATCAGGGAGAGGTTGCCTCGGTAGTCGACCTCCCAGAAGTCACCGGCGGTTTTCGGGGGAAGCCGGGTGATGAAGGAGCTTATCACCGCATCAATGCCGGCCATTGCTTCCGCCAGCGCCGCGCCGTCGCGCACATCGCCCTGCACCAACTCCGGGCTGAGCTGCCGGAGCTTGGTGATATCAGCAGTTTTCCTGACCAGGCAGCGGAAGGGGATTGACTGTTCGGCAAGCGCCTTCGCCACCGCTCCGCCCAGCTTGCCGGTTGCTCCTACCAGAAGAACCTTCATGGCTTCCCCACCAGAGAGATGTTGTATGGGTCATCGTGCCTTTGACACACGGATATGCTTTCCATTGCCATAATTGTCTCGTTTTCATCTGCGTATCATGACCATACCCGGTAAGCAAGGAAAAACTGGCAGCCGTTTTTCCTGTTTACATTTGGCAAATCTCGCATATACTGACTGATAGTTGTGGTGCCTGCAATAAACCAACCTACAAAAATTGAGGACGTGGTGGTTCAGAACGGGGTTATCATATCAAAACTTGCGATCATAGACGAGTACTTAAAGAAATTGCAGGGCTATCTCCCTGTTTCGATGGAGCAGTTTGCCTCCGATTGGGGACTGCAAAAGATCACCGAGCGTTCATTGCAGGTGATGATCGAAGTCATGATTGATATTGCCGAAAGAATTGTAGCGCAAAAGGGGATGGTACCCCAAAAAACAGCAACCGAGACAATTACAAAGCTGCACGACCTGGGAATCACCCGGAATATCGAGGCCTATACTAAAATGGTTCGATTCAGAAATCTTGTTGTCCATCAATATGCTTCCATAAAAACGGAGATATTGTACTCCATTCTGAAGGATAATCTAAAAGATTTTAGAATGTTTATTGATGAGATTCAAGAGTATGAAGGAATTTAGCATCGCATCGCTGCAGGTGGCGCTCAAGCAGCATGACAAAATAACCTTTGCCCTTCTTTTCGGTTCTTCAAAGGATGGTAGGCTTATCAAGGATAATGCAGACATTGATATTGCTCTCTATCTTTCCGATAAGCCGTCGGCTGATATGCTGGCAGAAATAGTGGGGCTGTGCCAGGATGCAATTAAGTATGATGCCATTGATCTGGTGGTGCTCAACGACGCTGATCCCATTCTTGCCTTCGAAGCTCTTTCCGGAAGCCTGCTTGTCTGCAACAACGAAGAGGCATATCTTCGCTTTTTTTCCCTTACCTGCCGGCAGTATGAGGATGAAATGCTGCGGATTGAACGCAGCCGGTCATATCGCCGATCCGTATAAGCGAAACGTAGCATCCGCGCTTACACGAACCTAAAATGCAAATCGCTGCGGAATCCATTCGCCCGGCGGCTATTCCTTGTTGGCGGCCTTTGTGTCGGAGGTGGTCATGACCATGATGTTTCTGCTGGTCATTCTCGGCTCGACCGATAAAAGGGCGCCGCAGGGGATGGTGCCCATCGCCATCGGTCTCTGCCTGACCCTGATTCATCTGATCAGCATCCCGGTGACCAACACCTCGGTGAACCCGGCGCGCAGCACCGGTGTGGCGCTGTATGTCGGCGACTGGGCGGTCGGACAGCTCTGGCGGTTCTGGGTGGCGCCGATCATCGGCGGCATCATCGGCGCGGGCATTTGCCGGTTTATCGGCGGGACGAAGGATTAGATGTCGGCCAAGGTCTTAATCACCACGGACCGGAGAATTTCCCTTTATGCAACTAAAAAACCTGCCGATAGTATATAAACGATACAGGGTGACACAGGCAGGGAGGAAACGATGCGCAACGGCATCAATTACACAACCATACTATGTTTGATGAGCTTGTGCGTGGTTTTGCTACGCAGTGAAGCGCCGGCGGTCGATTGGAACATTGAAACCGTAGATTATATTTCCAGTGTCGGATCGCACACCGATCTTGCGCTTGACGGCGGGGGCAACCCGCGCATCAGCTATTATGATGAAACCAACCGCGATTTGAAGTATGCCTCCTTTGACGGGGACACATGGCAGGTGGAAACGGTTGACAGGGTCAATATGACCGGGCAATACACTTCGCTCGCCCTCGATCGTGCAGGTAATCCGCACATCAGCTACTATGACGCAACGATCAGCGCTTTACGGTATGCGTCGTTTAACGGAGGCGGGTGGCGGACAGAGACGGTGGACAGCCTTAATCTGGTGGGCAAGTATACGTCGCTCGCGCTGGACCGGGCCGGCAATCCGCACATCAGCTATTATGATGAAACCAACCGGAATTTGAAGCACGCCTATATTGATGGAGATGCCTGGCAGACGGAAACAGTGGACATAAATGGATGGGTGGGACAACATACCTCGCTTGCGCTGGACCGTGATAATCACCCCCGCATCAGCTACTATGACGAGACCAACCGGGACTTGAAATATGCCGCTTTTGACGGGACGAACTGGCGGGTGGAGACGGTGGACTCCGGCAATATGGTGGGACAGTACACCTCGCTTGCCCTCGACCGGGCCGACAATCCCCATATCAGCTATTATGATGAGACGACGAGCGGCTTGCGGTACGCTTTTTTTGACGGGGGCGCATGGCGGATGGTGACGGTTGACAGCCTTAATCTGGTTGGGAAATATACCTCACTTGCCCTGGACAGCGCCGTTCGGCCGCACATCAGCTACTATGATGAAACCAACCGCGATTTAAAATACGCCTCCTTTGACGGGATCAGGTGGCAGACGGAGACGGTTGACCGCACCAATGACGTGGGCGCATACACCTCACTTGCCCTGGACCGCTATGGCCGGCCCTTCATCAGTTACGACAACGCGACCAACGCTGATTTAAAATGCGCATCTCCCGGTCCGGCAACTACCACCACCATCGGGCCCTCCACCACGACCACCACGGCGTCAGTTCCGCGCATTGCCCTGTTACCGTCGGTGGTGCTGCAGGCGCGGTTTATCGCGACCATGTGGCGGTTGAGAATCGAGGGAACCGGCACCGGCTTCACGCCCGACGACTCGATAATCACCTGCCGGCCGGCCGGCGCGGTGATGCTCCTCCCGCCCCAGGTGGTGGATGATGATACCATTTTGATGTTTATCTACCTGATGCCGCGGTTGCTCACCGGGCCGATCGACAGCGTGGAGGTGACGGTAACCACCGGATCCGAATCGGTGGCCGCCGACCTCAAGCTTCGGCGCCTGCCCTTTTTTCTTGAAGACGGCTCAAGCAACTGAGCGCGGTGAAGGGACCGGAAACAACTTCCCGGTTGCATCGCCCCGGGCTTTACCATAAAGCCCTTGACGCCGTTCTTGATACTGTGTATAAGTGCAGAACGGAAGCATTTCTACACAGTGAAAGGCGGTGAGAACATGGGTGCAGAGACCTTGCAACAATTGATAGATTTGGCCAAAAGCCTTGAGGAAGATAATCAGAAGTTCTACGCCGGCAACAATGCGGCCGGCACCAGATTGCGAAAGGGGCTGCAGGAGGTAAAGCAGCTCGCTCAAACCATGAGAAACGATGTTACCGTGACCAAAGCGGCCCGCAAGGGGTAGGCCGGGTCGGCACGCGGCGAAGAGCCCCGCGGCAGCGCTGCGGGGCTTGTGTGCATATATTAGAAAGTCACAGGGGCCGGGAGGTCCCTTATGCGTATGCGCCGGCTGCGATCCGGCGGAGCGCGCCGATCAGGATGTTCCAGAATGCGGCAACGCTTTTTATGTTGACCGCCTCATCGGGGGAGTGGGCATTGATGATGTCGGGTCCGAATGAAATCATGTCCATGCCCGCGCATTTTTCACCGATGACCCCGCACTCCAGTCCCGCATGGGTTGCCGTCCGCTCCGGCTTCCTTCCGCAGATCTCTTCATAGGTTTTCTCAAGCACTGATAGAATTTTGGAATGGGGGTTGGGATGCCATCCGGGATAGGGCGTGCCCATCGCGCAAGTTCCCCCGGCCAGGCTGCTGATGGATGCGATCTGTTCCATGGCCGAATGAAGCGCCTGGGGTAACGATGAGCGGGACATGGTATGGACGGTGAGCAGGCCATTGCGTATATGGGCGGCCGCCAGGTTGCTGGAGGTCTCCACCAGGCCGGGAACATGCCGGCTCATGGCCAGAACCCCGTGGGGAAAGGCCGCGAGCATGTGCAGCGCGGCGGCGGAAGATGCCCCGCTCGCAAGCCGGGCGGGCTGGGCGATTTTCTCGCAGCTCAGCTTCATGGTTGTTTCATGGGCAAACTCGGCCATAAAGGCACGGTATCGGGCGGCGATGCCCTCCCGCGCGGCGTTCAGCCGGGCCGCCGGCAGCGCGACGGTGGCAAAGCTTTCGCGGGGGATGGCGTTGTGCTTGTCGCCTCCCTGAAAATCGGCCAGCACGCCACCGTGTTCCTGCAACGCCAGAACCAGCCGCGCCATTAAGCTGACCGCATTGGCGCGGTTTTCATGAATATCCAGTCCGGAATGTCCGCCCCGCAGGCCGGTCAGCTTCAGCCGCAGCGCGACGGATGATGCCGGCGGGTCGGTCAGGGTGAGCGGCAGAAGGACGCCAACCTCCCCGCCCCCCGCGCAGCCGATGCAGAGGCAGTCGCTTTTTTCCGAATCCAGGTTGAGCAGGATCCTGCCGCGCACCAGCGACGGCGAAAGGTTGACCGCCCCGGTCAAACCGGTTTCCTCGTCGACCGTCAGCAGGACCTCCACCGGCCCGCGCGGGATTTCCTTGGATAGGGCGGCCGCCATCGCGGCGGCTACCCCGATGCCGTTGTCGGCGCCGAGGCTGGTGCCGTCCGCCTTTATCCAGTCGCCGTCGCGCACCAGGCGGATGGCATCCCTGGCAAAGTCGAATGATACCGTGGCATTTTTTTCGCAGACCATGTCCAGGTGCGCCTGCAGTACCACGATGGGTGCTTTTTCGCAGCCGGGGGTGGGGGGGACGTTGATGCAGAGGTTGCCGGCATTATCCTGCCGAACGGCCAGGCCGGCCCCCTCCGCGATCCGCCGCAAATGCGCCCCCAGTGCCGCCTCGTTTTTTGATCCATGGGGTATGGCGGAAATCTGCGCAAAGAAATTCCAGAGCGGTTCGGGTGATAACCCCTGAAGTGCTTCCGACATGAACATCTCCCTGTGTGCGGACGCGGACACGGAGGCGAAGGAGATACAGTCCCGCACCGTCGCCTGACCTCCCCCGGTGTAACGGTTGCTATCTATCAGATAAACCGGGGCAAATCAATACCAAATGGGCGCGCACCGTGAAAATGCCGGTTTCGCAATACGGTGATCGGCGGCTTCAGGCGCTCCAAGAAAAGGTTTGACATGCGTTATCGCTTACCTTATAGTACGCCGTTACCTGTGCCCGCAGTTTTTAAAAAGCGGGCAATACTGCGAGAAGGCGCTTTCGCCCCGGGCGACGGCGGCGCCGCAAACAACATGCAGCACACAGTGCAGCGAGGAGGCGTATGATGAGACGGTCAGGCGGAGCGGGTCGGTTCGATAAGAGATGGTTAACAATCTGTTCCCTTCAGGCGTTTTTGATTGGGGGGTTGATGGGCACAGCGGCATGGTCTGCGGAAAAGGCGCCTGCCCCGGTCCAGGCGGGCGCGGGTAAAACCATCGTGACGGTAAACGGCGTTGCGCTTACCCAGGGCGAGGTTGACCAGAAAGTCAACCGCACCATTGAGTCGCTTAAGGACCAGATTCCCCCGGAACAGCTGGATGAGTTTAAAAGCAATGTTCAGGGCAAAATGGTCGATGACTTCATAAACCGCACCATCATTACCCAGGAGATGGACAAGCAGAAAATCACGGTTGACGAGAGCGAGATCCAGAAGGCGCTTGACGAGGTGACGGCCAATGTGCCCAAAGGTATGACGCTTGAGGCCATGCTCAAACAGGGCGGCGTCACCATGGAGGAAATACGGGATAACATCCAATTTTCGCTTCGCGCCAACAAGCTCTTTGAATCGCAGATTAAATCGGATTATGCGCCCACCGCCGAGGAAATAAGCGCGTATTACAACGAGAACAAGAAGAAGTATGACATGCCCGAGTCGGTGCACGCGCGGCATATCCTGATCAAGGTGGATGAGAAGGCCGATGATAAGGCTAAGGCCGAGAAGAAGCAGAAAATAGACGCCATACACAAACAACTGGTTGAAGGCGCAGATTTCGCGAAGCTGGCCGGCGAGCAGTCCGATTGCCCGAGTAAGGCAAAGGGCGGCGATCTGGGCACGTTCCCGCGGGGGAGAATGGTAAAGCCGTTTGAAGATGCCGCGTTCGGCCAGAAGGTGAACGAAATCGGCCCGGTGATCCAGACGCAGTTCGGCTATCACATCGTCCAGGTGCTGGAGCACAGTCAGGCGAAACAGAAGACGCTCGATGAGGTGAAGGGCTCCATTGAAGAAATGATGAAAAACCGCAAGCAGCAGGAAAGCGCGCAGAACTACATAGAAGGGCTTAAACAGAAGGCGAAGATCGTATATCCTGCCGCGGCCGATGCCAAGAAATAGCCCGGCCGGTCAGGGATAGGCGCGGATGGTTTCGCCGACGCCCGCAAAAAGCCCGGCAGCCTTGGTACGCGGTTGCCGGGCTTTTCTGTGTCTGCGGTATGAACCGCCATTGCGTATCATCACTTGTAGTTGTAAAATCCCCGCCCGGTTTTGCGCCCCAGATGTCCCAATTCCACCAGGCTGGCAAGCAGGGGGCAGGGCCGGTACTTGGGTTCCTTGAATCCGTTGTAGAGTGCTTCCTGCATGGAGAGCACCACGTCGAGCCCTATGAAATCGGCCAGCTCCAGGGGACCCATGGGATGGTTCATGCCCAGCTTAAGGGCGCTGTCAATCTCCTCCTTGGTGGAAACGCCCTCATACAGGCAGAAGATGGCTTCATTGATCAGCGTCTGAATGAGGCGGCTGGTGACAAAGCATGGTCGGTCGGCAACGGTAATGGGGGTCTTTCCCATTTTCAGGGCCAGGCGCTTGACCATCTGATAGGTTTCCTCGGAGGTGGCGGGGGTTTTAACAATCTCCAGCAGCTTCATTTTCTGGGCCGGGTACATAAAGTGCATTCCGATTACCTTATCCGGTCTCTGGGTGGCCTTGGCAAGCTTGGAAATGGATACCGAGCTGGTATTCGTAGTGAGAATGCAATGGGGCGGACAGATTTTATCCAGGTTGGAAAAAATGTCCTGCTTGACCCCTATGTTTTCCACCACCGATTCGATGACGATATCGCTTTTATCAAGACTCTTGAGCTCCCTGGAAAATTTTAAGCGGGCGGCAATCTTGTCCTTTTCCTTCTTGTTGATCTTGCCGATTTCCACCGCCCGTTCGAGGCTGGCATCAATCTCTCCCCGGGCTTTTTGCATCATTTCTTCATTGGACGTGGATACCACTACCACCTCGTAACCCGACTGGGCGGCAACCTGGGCGATGCCTTTGCCCATTTGTCCGGCGCCGACTATCCCGATGGTTTTAATGTTGTGCATCAGATCCTGCGCGTTTTTTTTCTTGGCGGTCATGTGTGCAAGCCCCTTTCCTGGTCATCAGTGGTGTTGGTGCGGAGTCCGCTCAAATAAAACAAACGGCCCGTATTGTCTTATTATTTGCGTCAAAAGTAAATTATTTTTTTGCATATCAGTGCAAGAAAGCTATTGTCCGCATCAACTGTCTTTAACCCGGGCCATGCGCTCGGCGTTTAATAACAGACCTGTTACTCCCTCAATGGTGTGAACCGGTCCATGTGCTTGAGGATAAAGTTCCTCCTGCGCTGGATGAAAGAGGAAGGCCGGACGGGCGACCATTTCCGGGGGTTGGGCAGCACCGCCGCCAGCAGCGCCGCCTGCTCCCGGTTCAGGGCGGAGGCGGAACACCGAAAATAGTGAAGCGCGGCCGCCTCGGCGCCGAAAATTCCCTTTCCCCACTCCGCCAGGTTGAGGTACATTTCCAGAATGCGCGGCTTGCTCCAGATCAGCTCGATGAGCACGGTATAGTAGGCTTCCAGCGCCTTGCGTGTCCAGCTGCGTCCCTGCCAGAGAAAGAGGTTGCGGGCCACCTGCATGGAAATGGTGCTGGCGCCCCGCAGGGGCTTGTTCTCAGCGTAATCCTGCAGCGCTTCATTGATCTGTTTGAAATCGAATCCATTGTGGTCGGGGAAGCGCTGGTCTTCCGAGGCCAGGACCGCGCGCCGCAAAAAAGGGGATATCCAGGAAAGCGGTTTCCATCGGTAGTGCATGCCTTCCCGATGGGCCAGCCGGTAGAGCATCAACGGGGTGCACGGGGGATTGACGTATTTGAAGAGGAGCACCTGGGCGGAGGTGATGCACAGGATGATGACCAGCAGTATAAGTCCGTTTCTAATCACGGATTTCAGAACGGATTTCAGAATGTGTCCGGGCCTCATTGACATGGATGGATGGTGGCGGGTTGCTGCGGGAGAGCGTGGATGCCTCCGGCGCACCGCAGAGAGATATCCGGGGATGTTCGGTCCCGGCACGGTTTTAAAATTATTTATAAAGTACCCGGTTGAGGCTTGTCAAGGCATTTGCGAAAACAATTGACAAGCCTGGGATGCTCTTTTATAAAAATGCCTGGTCTGACGGGTTGCAACCCCTTGATGCAGTCCGGATATGCAGATTCGGATGGAGGCGCGGTATGGCGGAAGATAAACAAGCGGGCGGCTTACCCGACCTGTCCTCTCTCAGGATAGACCCCGGTATGCGCAACAGCGTGCGGTGGGGCAGGAGGACGCGGCTTGTGCTTGCGGGCGCACTGACAATCCTGCTGGCGCTGCTGGGTGGTTTTTTTCTGGGGTCGAACAGTGTTCAGGTGGAGGTGGCGTCAGCTAAAAATCCGGCGCGGGGAAAGGGCGAGGTGGTGCTTAACGCCAGCGGCTATGTCACGCCGCGGCGCCGTTCGACCGTTGCCGCCAAGGTTACCGGCAGGGTACAGGAGATGCTGGTCGAGGAGGGTATGCGGGTGGCAGATGGGCAGGTGCTCGCGCGCATTGATGACGCGGATGCCCGGAAGCTGCTTGACTCGGCGCGGGCGGAATATGACGTTGCGCGCGCTGCCATAGCCGAGCTGGAAGTTAATTATGCCGATGCGCAGCGCACCCTTCACCGCATTGTGCGGTTGCGAAGCGAAGGGGTGTCGAGCCAGCAGGATCTGGACCACGCCCAGGCGGCGGCCGACGCGCTTAAGGCGCGCCTGGATCTGGCGGGGGAACAGGTGCGCTCTGCCGCGGCCCGCCTAGAGGTGGCCCGGCAGGATGTGGGAAACTGCACCATCCGGGCGCCCTTCGGCGGCATTGCCGTCTCCAAGGACGCACAGGTCGGGGAGATGGTTTCCCCCATATCGGCGGGCGGAGGATTTACCCGGACCGGCATTGCCACCATCGTTGACATGGAATCGCTGGAGATCGAGGTGGACGTGAATGAGTCCCATATCGCCAAGGTGAGCATCGGCCAGGCGGTGGAAGCGGTGCTCGACGCCTATCCCGGCTGGCAGATTCCCTGTAGCGTGCGCACCATTATCCCGACGGCCGACCGCCAGAAGGCGACGGTCAAGGTGCGCATCGCCTTTGCGCGGCTCGACCCGCGGATTCTGCCGGACATGGGGGCGAAGGTCTCGTTTTTAAGCGGGGAAGATGCGGTCCCGGATTCCCGGGTGCGCGCGCTGGTTCCCGCGCAGGCGGTAAGGGAGGCGGGTGGTCGGCAGGTGGTATTCCTCTACCAGGATGGCCGGCTTACCATGCGCGGCGTGATTCTGGGTGAGAAGCGGGTGAGCGAGGTTGAGATCCTGGAAGGGGTTTCCCCCGGTGATAAGGTGGT
This sequence comes from uncultured Thermodesulfobacteriota bacterium, assembly GCA_964459295.1. Classification (GTDB taxonomy): domain Bacteria; phylum Desulfobacterota; class WTBG01; order WTBG01; family WTBG01; genus CAZWCD01. The sequence continues at coordinate 1,352 of CAYWLT010000020.1, read as the reverse complement.
GGTGAGCGATCTTTCCCGGCTGCGCGACGGGCGGCGTGCCTCGATCAAGGAATAGGCGGGAGCGCAAGGTCGTGTTGGATATAAAAGCGGGAGGGGGACCGGTCTGCGTCCTTCCCTCTCATGAATTAGATTGGGATACCAATAGATGTTCTTAATGTTATGCATGCTTATTCATAGATCCGCTGCCGGCGGGCGCACGGAACTGACCGATGGTTCGGGTTGACGGGCTCAATCAGGCGGACGCGCTGATCAAAGTGCGCAACCTGGATAAAAAATATCTGCGGGGCAGCGAGGAGATCGATGTTCTGCAGGGGCTTAACCTCGATGTGGAGGAGGGGGATTTCGTGGCCTTCATGGGGCCGAGCGGTTCGGGCAAGACCACGCTGCTCAACCTGCTCGGGGGGCTTGACCTTCCCAGCGCCGGCAGCATCATCGTGGCCGGCGACGAGATCACCAGCATGTCCGGCCGCAAGCTGGCGTCGTGGCGGGCGCGGCATGTGGGTTTTATTTTCCAGATGTACAACCTCATACCGGTGCTCACCGCCTACCAGAATGTCGAGCTGCCGCTGCTGCTCACCGGCCTGTCCAAGTCGGAGCGGAGACGCCATGTGGAAACCGCGCTGGGGGTGGTGGGCCTCACCGACCGAATGCACCATTTCCCCCGGCAGCTTTCCGGCGGCCAGGAGCAGCGGGTGGCCATCGCCCGCGCGGTGGTGACCGATCCCACCTTTCTTCTCTGCGATGAACCAACCGGCGACCTGGATCGAGCCAGCGCCGAGGGCATCCTTGATCTCATTCAGCAACTGGTGGAGCGGTACGGGAAAACCGTTTTGATGGTCACCCACGATCCCAAGGCGGCGGAGCGCGCCGGGGTTGTGCTTCACCTGGAAAAGGGCGTTCTGGTGGAGGGTCAGGAGTGCGGACCGCCGGGAGGCAAATCGTGAAATTCTTCCCATTCATCCTGGCCAATCTCTTCCGGAAAAAAACCCGCACCATTCTGACGGTGGGGTCTTTCGCGGTGGCGCTTTTTCTTTTCGGCCTGCTGGCGACCATTGACACCACCTTCACCGGCGGGGTGGAGGTGGCCGGAGCCGACCGGCTGGTGGTGCTCAATAAAAGCTCCCTCGCCCAGCCGCTTCCCTTTTCCTACCGCGACCGCATACTCCAGATCCCGGGGGTGAAGGGGGTGACCTTCGCGGTCTGGTTCGGAGGCGTATATCAGAACGAGAGAAATTTCATACCCATCATGGCGGTGGACACGGACGGGTTCAAGGAGATGTACACCGAGTTTGCCATTGCCGATGCGCAGTGGGACGCCTTTGTCCGCGACCGCGAGGGATGCTTCGTGGGTC
>CAYWLT010000019.1:0-18524 GCA_964459295.1 uncultured Thermodesulfobacteriota bacterium | reverse complement strand
CCGCTTTCGCGGAAATGACAGAAAGAGGTTGTATGGTGAATTTTTAGAGGTACCCCATATTCTTAAAGCCATTGACGTAGCCAGCGGTTGGTTTGATCCGGTCGGCAATCGCCAACAGCTTTGCGTAGGGAAAGGTGTCGGTTAATTCGTGCTCGTCAAGGCCGGCGAAGATTCTCCAGGCGGTATCGCTGGTTGAAAAGGAAGGATCGTCGGTCAGGAAGGAATAGCGGATGGTGAAGATGCAGCCGCCCATGCCTCCGAAGCCCCGGGTGAAATATCCGAATTAGGCACGGCAGCGGTTTAATATGTCAGCCTGATGTGGGGTGACAAAAAGCAGCAGCAGGTCGGGATCGGCAATGGCGAAACGTATCATCTGCTCGCCGGCCGGGCCGATGCAGATCACCCGGGCGCTGTTGCTGTGCGCCGCCCTTAGCTGCTCCATGGTCTCATCGGTGGTGAGCCCCCGGAGGCACTGTGTGCTTTTGAGCGCAACCTGGTCGTTCTCGATGAGAAGGTACGAGGCCTCCCGTGCCTTTCCGGTTATGATCAGTCCGTCGTATCCGGCATGCTTCAGGGCGGCGCAGAAAAATCCGCCGCCGTTGCCGAATCCGTACTGGTCGGGAAAGGAATGGGGGGACTTGGCGCTCATGACCCAGCGGGAACATGCGGTTGCGGTTGTTCCGGCAAGCGGTCCGGGCATGATGAGCAGACGGTTGTCGGGATTAAAGCACCTACCATTGGCGATACTTTATCCCAATAAAGCCGGGACCCGAGCAACCTTCCCCCGATGAAGGCAGGGGTGTAATCTCCACTCGGCATTGTTCCGCGCCCTCGGGAAGAGAGATCAAACCTCAGAAACGTGCCTGTCCATCCGTATGATTTTTCCATCCGCTGTCCTTGTGGATTAACGACCCCAGTCGCCACCATCGAGGAGAGGAGATGCATCCGGGCGGGTGAAGCCTCTCGGTTCCGCTGCGGGATGGTTCAGTCGCTGCCGCAGCAATTCCGTCATAATTATATGCGTTTCTTTGCAGGGCGATAGGATTACGGTTCGACCGGCTTGTGTCGCACCATTTCGATGGCTTTTTCAAAAACAAATTCCGGATCATCGCCGGTTGAATGACAGCGCCGGCAAATCTGCTCAACCACGCAACTGGGACACTGGGAATCAAGCCCAACGATGTAATCGTGTCCCTTCGCATCCGGCTTGGCCAGATGTTTTTCCGCCGGGCCGTGACAGACCTCACATTGCACCCCCTCCCGGCCGGGATCGGGGTACCCCCCGGCCCCGCCAACCCCGGTGTGGTAACGAAAGAGTTTCTCCGGCGCGGCCGGTTGCGTCTTCGCGGTTTTATGTGCGGCGGCGTGGATGGTTGTTTGCCAGTGTCTGTATTCCAGGTCGTGACATCCTTTGCATGATTCCGCACCAACATAGCGTGCGGGATTGTCAAAAAGATTCTTTTTTTCGCGGTAGGAACGAAGAAACTGCAGGCGTTCTTCGCGGTTCATGGCCGAGAGGTCGGGGACATTTTTATGAACAATCCGGGGATAGCGTTTGGCAAAAATAAAATTAAGGGACTCCTCCTTGGTATGACACGAAAGGCAAAGTTCTTTCCAGCCCGCCGTTTTCTTTTTTTCGGGCCTAACCGGGCTGAAGGCGGCACATGATTCATGGCCGGGGCCATGGCATGATTCGCACTGCACGCCTTCAAGGTTCGGTAGCGGTTTACGGTTATTCAGGTCATATCCCCCGGCCTGTCCGAATCCGGTAACATGGCAGGGGATGCAGTTTGCATCATGTTCCTTACCCTTGCGCACCAGAGAGCTGAAGGCATCGGCGTGCCGGGTCAATTGCCACTGGATCGATTCCTTTTCGTGGCAAATGCCGCACATTTTTTCCCCGGAGTAACCGTTTTTGTCAAGCAGCGGCGGATTTGACGCCCCGGCCAGCTTTCTGAGCTCCATGACGTAAATATCGCGCAGATAGTCATTGAAGCCCACGTGCCGGGTTACGATAGCGCCGGTCCGGTCAACCACAAAACTTAAGGGGATGGACCCGGTAAACGATGGAAAAAGCGAGACTATCTTTCTCTCCTGGTCAGCGATTACCGGAAAAGCGTAGTTTTGGCCATTGGTGAAATCGGCGCTAAGGGGTTTGCCGTCGATATTGACCGCCGCAATTTCAAATTTCCCCTTAAGATCCCCTCGCGTGTAAAGGCTGTTTAAAAAAAGGAGTTCCTCTTTGCAGTGAGCGCAGCTCGGAGAAAAAAATACGATGGCGGTCGGCTTTTTCCGATACAGGTTCTCAATGGCGATGGTGCCGCCGCTCTGGGTTTCACCCGCAAAGTGGGGAACCGGTGGATTAACTCCCAGGAGCGGTTCGTCCCGCGGGATATAGCCAATTTTCAGGTAGGCACTTGCGTGAACCCGCCAACTTTCTGCAAGGTTGGTAGCGGTGGGGGTAAAGCTGCCCAGTTTGCGGGTCATTAATTGTCCCTGGGAGTTAAAAATATAGAAGCCGAGAGTGCCGCTCATATTGAGTTGTTGGTAGATTTGCCCGTCATTGTCAAGGTACACGGGAAAGAAAATCCCTTTTTGCTGAATATAGCGCTTAACCTCCTCCCGGTCCGGATTTACGGCCAAGCCCGCCAGTTCAAAATTGTATTCGAGACGTATTGCGTGGAGCTCCTGCATCATCTCCACCGCTTCGCCAATCCGGGGGTCATCGATGGAAAAGAAGAAAAGCACCAGGTTTTTTCCGGCATAGGTGCGCAGATCAAAGTGAGTCGAGGGTACCTTCGCACTGCCGGAAGCGTCAGGTTGTCCACCGGCGGTTCCCCCGCCAAAGCGCAGGGAGAGAAGGAGTATCAGACACAAAACAATTTCAGCAAGCCGGCGGGGTTGGTGTAAGGCGTTCATATCGGTTGACAAGGTGAGGGGTGGATGGTTTTTTTTACACCCTTGATTACCACAAAGCCCCCCTCCCCGTAGCCTTTTTTGACTGGTTGCAGTCCCTCCGCCTTTGGATCGAAAATAGTCTGCCTGAATTCAAAATCTTCAAAGCCGGCCCCGCTCAAATAACCCGTCACGTCCTCAACGCCGTAAAACGTGGCCTGCTCATAAAACCTGCTCTCCGCTTTCTCCTGCTGATACTGTTGTCCCAGCCGGCTGTTTTTATCAATGAAACACACGATAAGTAAACCCTTAGGCTTCAGTATCCTGTATGATTCCTGAAATGCCTTTTCAATATCATCCACAAAACAAATAACCGTCACCATCAAGGCAAAGTCAAATATGCCGTCGGAGAAAGGCAGTGCCTCGGCGCAATGTTCGTAAACGGACATCCCCTTTTTTCGCGCAAGCGCGGCGAGCGCTGGCGCCGGTTCCACACCCACCCGTATGTGCAGCGGGACGGCAAACCTGCCGCTTCCAACACCGATTTCCACACCGTATTGGTTGGCGGGAATAAAGGTCCGTATGGCATTTAATTCCGATGCATACAGGGCTTTGTTCCTTTCGAACCACGCCTCATATTCAGTCGGATATTTTTCAAACGGCTTAATCTTTGGCATGGGGGGGACCCGTCTCACCGGCGGCCAGCCTTTTCCCTTCTAGGCGAGGTTGAGCTCCTTGTGTTTGCCTGCGATGGCCGCAGCCAGGTCATCCAGCGCCTTGAAATCAGCCTCCGACGGCAATCCCTTGCACAATACCGGGTTCAAGACCTCGACCTTGAGATTGGGAATCATGCCAGCCAGTATCTCCACGGTCCTCCCTCCCCATCCGTATGATCCGATGATGGAAATGAACTTCGCCCTGGGCCGCAGGGCATTCGCCAGCAAAGTCGCATACGCGGCCAGGGGATGAGGGCCGGCCAGAACGGTCGGTACGCCCACGACGATGGTGGCGGCATCAACCAGCGCCATGGCCAGTTTCCCGATATCGGTTACCGCCAGGTTGAACAATTCAACGCGAACCCCGCGTTCGACCAGCGCGGACGTGAGGTGATCAACCATCTGCCTGGTGCTGCCGTGCATGGACACAAAGGGCAGGACCACCAGGTTATGCGGCGGGCCGGTTACCCAGTCGCGGTAGGCATCCATAATCCATGCCGGCCGGTCATAGATCTGGCCATGGCCGGGTGCGATCATCTGAATGTCGTACCCTTTGAGCTTTTCAAGGTTTGCTTCGATTACCGTGCCAAAGGGCATCATGATCTCGGCAAAATAGCGCTTGGCGGCTTCGTATACCCGCCCTTGATCGGTCACGAAAAGATCAGAGGTGGCGATATGGGAACCAAAAAAGTCACAGCTGAAGAGGATGCGATCTTCCTCCAGATAGGTCACCATGGTTTCAGGCCAGTGCACCCAGGGTGCGTGGATGAACTTCAGGGTCTTGTTGCCGAGTGAGAGCGTCTCGCCGTCGGCCACGGTTACAAATGCGCTTTCCGGGATTCTTAAAAGATCGATGAGCATGCCTCTGGCCTTGGGGGTCGCCACTACTTTCGCGCCGGGATAACGCTCGAGCACGCGGGGAATGGTCCCGGAATGGTCCTGCTCGGCATGATGTGCGATGATGTAGTCGATGGCGCTCACGCCGTCCAGTTGCGCCATCAGTTCGTCAGCCATGGGCGGATCGACCGTATCCAGCAGAGCAGTTTTCTTGCTCCCCTCAATGAGGTAGGCATTGTAGCTGGTGCCGTCCGGAAGCGGAATGAGCGAGTCGAAAAGGCGCCGGTCCCAGTCGACGGCACCCAGCCGGTAAATCCTTGCAGCGATTTGTCTTTTGTCCATGCGAGCACCTCCTGTGTATGGCGTATTTTGATTAAACCGCCGATGGGGCGGGTAGGGGGATTTCCCGCTCACACCGTCGGGGTGGCCTTTACCTCCGTTCCGGCCTTTTGCAATGGCCGGCCAGTGCCGCCTGCACCCGCGGCACCGCCTGCCTAATATAGTCTTCCACGCGCTGGAACTCAAGGCCAAACATGTCCCGCAGCGCCGCATGGTCGATTTTTGAATCTACGATGAAATCCTCGATCTGCCGGGCGGTAAATAAGGACTGAGCGGGATTTTTTTTTATGCTTTGCATCAGAGCTTCCTTGCTCACCCCGCGGGTATAGTATGCCTCAATACCGGCCTCCTTGACAATCATATTCAGCAGATCACCCAGGGTGATGCAGTCGGGTCCGCCGATGACAATGGTTGTGTTGGATGCCATCGGGTTGTCCATGGCTGAGACCATGCAGTGCGCCAGGTCTTGATGTGAAAGCGGACAAAGGTGAATGTCGATCGGGCCATAGGGCCAGTCGGCGGCGGCATCTCCCATGCTGAGCGCCTGGGGAATAAAAAACGAGTCCAATTCCTTAAACAGCGCCGATGATCGGAAAATGGTATAGTCCATGCCGGAGTTTCGGATGACCTCCTCGGCCTGCAACTTGGCCTGGCACATCGCACATCCCAGGCCAAGCCCGTCAACCGAAAGGTGTACGAACTTGCCCACCCCTTTTCCCCGGGCGACTTCCACGACATTTTTGATGCCCTCAAGCTCTACGTCTTTGTATCCCCTCCCTCGCAACATCTGTTCCGTGGTGAGGCGGATGGCGGTAATGACCGCGCCGACTCCTTCCATGGCAGGGAGGAGGGATGACTTGTCCACGACGTCACCCTCAAAAAAAGAAACCTTGTTCCGCGCCTCCCCGAGTCGTGCCATGTGTGCCGTTGAAACGTCGAAGGCAGTAACCCGATGTCCCTTGTCAACGGCATTTTTTGTAACCGCACTGCCGACATCGCCCAGTGCCCCTATTACCATGATGTTCATGCGAGACTCTCCTGATACATACATGCGACGATACATGTAGCCGCTGTTTTCATCTTCACGTAATCCTGCCCATCTTTTTCAAATCATCGGCCCCGCGCTGCGGATACAGCTTTTACCGGGTGTCTCCTGTTGGAATTTTCGTCAGGAAAGGGGCTGGCAACTTCCCGGTTGTTCATCTGTTTCTTCGTGCATAGGCAAGCGCGTCAAAGGCGCAGGCAGCCAGGCATTCGCCGCATGAAAAACAATCGGCGGGAAACGCCGACGACTCGTAGATCCCCTTCATCGCACGCCCGGGACAGGCCTTGATGCACGCCCGACATTCGGTGCATTTTCCCCGGTCGATGCGAATCCGAAAGATGCTGATTCGCTCAAGCAACCACGAATAAAGGCCGAACGGGCAGACAAAATGGCAGTGGGGCCGGTAGATAAAGAAACTCAGGATAAGCGTGGCCCCCACATAGAGACCTATGGACAGGGTGATAAAATGCCACTCAAAAAGATTAAAGGGATTGACATAGTGGTATATAACCCTGCCCATGGCTTTCAGATTGGTCAGACCGAAGGAAAGATCATAGAGGAAAAGGCAAAACAATCCGAAACGAACGGCGTTGGTTAGCCAGAAGGGGAGTTTGTTTCTTTTTTTCCACTTGGTTGCCAGCGGAAGTTTGTGCAAAAATTCCTGAAGCGCGCCATAAGGACAGGCCCAGCCGCAAACGGCCTTGGTCCCGATAAGCGCCAGCAGGCTGAAAACAACAAGTGCCGCCAGTCGGGTCGCCAGATTTCCCTCCAGACCGTACAGGCCCTTGAAGACCTTGACCAGGGCAGTCATGGGGTTCAGCTCTTTCCCCAGGCCGAAGCCGACAACCAGGACAACAGCCGCCAGCAGGATGAACTTCAGCGAGTGTGACATCTTTCGGCGGGCCAGCAGCAGGATGGCTGCGATGCTGATGGCCGCCATAAGCGCCTGCGCGAGGATAAGGTTTCGTGACGTTCCCCCGCCGCGAAGATGGGTGACCGCCTGGACCACCTGGTTTTTATTTACTCCCAGCTCTTCCATTGAGGCTTTCCCCCGCGTGTGAGCCGGAAGCTGTAATTCCTTTTTGAGATGACCCGCCTTCACGTCGTTGATCGCGGCGATTTCCTGAAGCGACGCACGGGGATGAAAGTAGACGTCATCTTGCGAAGCCCTGAGCGGAGGAGAAGCGGAAACGATGAGCATAATAACTGCGAGCACTGTTCCGAATCTTTTGCACGTGGTTGTCATGGCATTCACCTCGAGGGAGTCATTTGCTCACACACCCGCCGCTTTGACCGTGGCCTTGCCGTTCTCCCATGTTTTCTTTAAAGGCAGTTTGCCCGGTCTCATGTGCAGGAGAACCATTTTAACCGGTGTTATTTTTATCAGGTTGAACTGCTTGAGTCCCATCTCCAGAGTCTTCTCCTGTCGTTCCGCGGGAATTACGCCCATCTGGACAAGTTCCTCAATAACGCCGCTTGCCGCTTCGCTAACCCCGAGTGATTCCATTCTTTGCTTAAACTCCTCGGGTTTATTCTTGATGTTGATCAGTTCCGCCGTGCCCCAGATCTGCAGACTTTTTTGTTCTATGCTATGGTCAACAGGCTCAAAGATGCCAACCGATACCTTGGGATTTCTCATGATATTGGCTATCTTGCCGCCCGGCTGACCCGCTATCCATATGGTCGTGCCTTCATTGAAGAAGTCTATCGGGGTAACCCGCGGCTCGTTGTCCACACAGGTAGCAAGGGCGCACCCCTTGCCGTGGATGACGTTACATCCGGGCTTGGTCCTTTTGCCTCCGGGTTGGTTGGCCATACCGTTTAAAAATGCTGTTATTTCCTCCTCCAGTTCCCTGCCTGATACGCTCATATGGTTCTTTTCATCCATTGCGCGTCCTCCATATAGCCGTTGGCTAAACAATTGCGGGCTTCGCAACGCACGCGGGCCCGCGCTCAAAGAAAAAATATTCCTTCTTCATCTGCTGCCCGTTTCTACTCCATCTTCTGCATGCCCATCTTGGCGGCCAGGTATCCGATGGTCAATCCGGGGAGGAAATGGCCGTGAAAATGCTTGGATATCTTCCTCCTTTTTGCGCATAGGCCCTTCTTCAGTCATTCTGACCGGCATCACCGAAACATGGCGCTTTGACCACGAAACTCCCCACTGCATGACCGGTATCACGCGCGATCACCGGACATTTCACCTGGAAAAGAAAAAAAATCTTCTGGTTCACCACATTTAATGTTTCATAGTTTCCCTGGCCCTTGGCAATAATCAAATCTGCAGACGAGAATCGTTCCTGAAACTCTTCTGAACAGTCATCCACAATGGTGCCCGGCGCATCCGAGCCGTTGTCGATTACTTCAACCAAACCGCACATGTTTACCTCCTGTGCGTCTTTCCAGGTGACATCATTGATAACCGGCGCTCCCCGGACCACATACGTGATTTTGTCATAGGGCATGCATTCAATGAAGAGGCGGTCAAATACGATTTCTCCCGCGTTGTCCCCGAGGTAAAGAATATTGCTGCTGTTGCTGATGGCCCTGCGCAATCTGTCCACGGCTCGCATATCCAGCCCTGTTTCCATTGCGCGTTCAATTGATTGCAGGACATCGGCATGCCGGATGTCCGGATTTTTTCCGGAGTCGATGATATTTCCTGCGATGGAAAGACGGAGCGTTTTTAAAAACAGATCAGTATCATGCAGATGCCGTTTTCGTATTTCCGGGATGAGTGACAGCGCAAACCGGTTCTGTGCTTCTTTCTCCCGGGCAAAGGGGTCATCGTTTCCGGTGATCTCCCGCAGGACACGATGAATCCGCTGGGCCGTTGCCGGAGGCGGGAGGCGCAGGTCCATCACTGCCAGCAGACGGAGAACCTTGCGCACGGTTTTTTCATGCACCGCCTCATCCGCGGTGATAGTGCGCAAAACCGTCAGCGCCTGATTCACAAAACAGGGTATGCAGTCAATGTAGGTTTTTATCACAACCGCATTCCAAAGTAGACGAATATGTATTTCATGCTCACGTAAAGAATAATCATACCAAAAATAAGTTTTAAAGCCCGTGAATTGAGGCGCTGCATTAACATTACCCCGTATGCGGCTCCAATCGCTGCCGCAACGCCGAGCAGTACCGCGGCCGGAACGTTAACATATCCTTCATAGTATTTAATCCCTGCCCCTAACAATGCAAACCAGAAAAATGACGCCAGAGAGGTGCCAATGGCTATTTTCATGTCTGATTTCAGTGTATACACGCTTAGCGGGACGAGCGCATATCCTCCGCAGAGACCGGTTATACCGGTTAAAAAACCAACCGAAGAGCCGATCGTGGCTTTGAGCAGTTTTCCTCCCGGGATTATCCGGTTTCCCTTTTCCTCTCCTCTGCGCGGAGAAAGCCCTTCCTTGAGCATGCGTGCCGCCGGCCAGAGAAACGCAATGCCGATCAAAAGATCGATAAGCAGCCCGTAGTGCACCAGAGACGAGAAAATCAGCGAACCAATGATAATGCCCATTATTCCGCTTATGGCAAAAATGAATGTGGTCCTATAATCGATATTGCTGATGCGCGCGTTGTGGAACGCACCGGAGGCGGAGGTGAACAAAACGGCAGCAAGAGAAGTACCCACCATCATCGTTGCGGGGAAGTCGAATCCAAACCTGATAACCGGCATGATTACCACACAGCCTCCAATACCCAGAAGTCCTCCGAGTCCACCTGCCAGAAAACCCGATACGAGCAAGATACCGATACCAATGAGATCAAGTTCCATAGTCAACCTCAGGATGACTGCAGCACTGCAGTTATTGTTCCAAGGAGATTGCCACCTCGGGGGCTGTCCGGATGGTTTCGTGGATTGGGCAGAAGTGCGCTGCACGTATCACCGCTTTTTCTTTCCCTCCCACGTCACCATGGGGTATGCTGATAACTGCCTTGAAGTTTCCCAGCCTGGCGGGCTTGGTAAGTTTATCAAAGGAGAGGGAAACAGTTAATGCTTCCGCATTGATACCGGTATTGTTGCAATAGCTGGTGGCAAAAACGGCAATGCACGACGCAAGTGAGGCAACAAACAGCTGCGGTGGCGTGAGCCCCCGGTCCTTGCCGTTCATCTCCGCTGGAACGTCAATAATCAGCTGGTGATTTCCGATCGTGGTCTCAAACTTCATGTCTCCCGCATGTTTCACGGTAACTTCAGCCATACCATCCTCCTTGACGCCGTTGTGCACCGCGCCCATGAAAGGGCAGGTCGGTTGACATGGCAAGCGTATCCGAGCTGCCGTACCGTTTGCAACTGATGCACGTAGGTCTGTTTACTTTCTCACCATTGATTTACCGCAGCGGGGGCACTCCATCTGGTAACAGGGAAGCCCTGCCTGGTGGGGTGCAGTCGCCCCGCACGAAGGGCACACGCACTCACCGCCGGGACCCGCTCCCGGTCTGCTCCCCTGCATCCTGCCCCTGCCTCCGGCTCTTCCCGAACCTCTTCCTGTTCCCGGGCCGCTGCCGCCGCGCGGGCCTGTTCCATCACCTTTGGGCATACAGATTACCTCCGTAGGTGGTTATATAATACACCTGATAGGTTTGCTTCCGGCTGCTCCTCACCAACGTCGCCGCAGTCCGCGCGCACCCTTGCATTAACCGCCGTCGTGCCGTTCTGAACCCGATGGCGCCTATGGCCGGATCTTCCTATGCGCTGCGGGTACCACCTGCGCCATGATGGGCGCCTACCGAAGGGCCGGCGGTATACTCTGGGTTCCCCCCTTTGAACCCTTCGACCGCCTGGCGCACCGTAATCCCGGTCAGGCCCACAACGATTTTAATGCCTGCCGCGGTAAGGGTATCGTAGGCATTGGGACCCACATTGCCGGTTAATACCGCATCCACTCCCTTATTGGCTACCAGTTGAGCGGCCTTGACCCCCGCTCCGCCTCCTGAAGTGGCGGCGGAATTTTGAATAACCTCGAACTGTCCATTATCCGTATCCACAATGATAAAATACTGGCACCGCCCGAATCGGGGATCCATGCCATCGTCTAAACTCCGTCCGGATGAAGTAATACATATCTTCATAGCGACATCGCTCCATATAAAAAGCAGAGAAAGGGCTCCATGAGGCTCACTTTTCTTCCAGTTCCTTTATTCTGGCAGCAATATACTCAATCTGCTGGTTTAGAAACTGTGTTTGATTCTTCAACCACTCCAGTTCCCGTTCCGGCGGCATGGGTGGCCCCGGGTATGGCTGAAATCCCGGATAGCCGTACGCCATGTCCGGCCTAAAACCGGGATACCCCGGCTGACCTGATTGCATTGCCTGCCCGTATGCGTCGGCCTGCGGCGTCGGCCACCGTCCGGTCATCAGGTAGGCGGCGCATGGGGGCACCCCTCCCCAACCGGGGCTATAGCCAAACCGCATCCAGCCCGGCAGACCGGTTGCATTATACATGTGTCTATATCCTCCCGGCATGTGTATCACCTCCTCTTCTTTGTTAAGGGTAGCCGGTGCATCTAATCGCGGGTGTATTCAGTGCTCGATCATTCCCTTTTCACTACTGATACTATTGCAGGCGAGCAGCTTAACCAAGGCCACGTTGACTTGCCTTGTGGAACCTTCCTTGCCCGGTGCTGCCTCACCGTAGCGAGACTCCGCATCAGATATAAAAAGGTTCCTAATCAGCTGTTCTCCCTCGTTGCCGTACCGGTCACAGACCGCCTGGCAGAGTTGCCTGAAAGCAAGGGCCAATTCCCTGCACAGGCTCAGTTGTAAACCTATGGAAATCTGAGATGAGGTATCAGTAGTCCGTACACCGGTCTTTCCCATTGAATCACCTTAAAAAATCCCTGGTACGATTGAGCCATAGACTGCGTTCTTGATTTACCGCGATCAGCGGTTGAGGTTGCAGGGTAGCACCGCGGCCACCCTGCAACCTGACGGCGCACTTCCCGGCCCGCGGCTCTTTATTCAGGTTTGCGGTGGAGGGAGATTGCGCGGGAATGCGCATGTTTTTACCAGCGCCACCGGCCTCGGCCACCGCCAAAAGCCCGTCCTCTCCCCCCCCCACGTGGAAATCCGCCACGGCCTGCTCCGAGGCCCGCGCCATAGGGATAACCCCCGTAGAAAGTTCCTCCATAAGGATGCCCTGCATACGGAAATCCCCGGTACGGACCTCCCCCGTATGGGGAATAGGCGCCGTAGGGTGTTGGGCCCGCTCCCGGATAGCAAAATCCGCGGCCGCCGCCCGTTCTGGGTCCCTGTCCCATTGGACCGGTTCCATCAAATCCTGGCATGGTAAACACCTCCTTCTTCGGGTTAAGGATTGATTAAAGATTCTTTCTTCGCCCCCGGCATCGACCCCTGCGTCCCGGTCGCATGGCGTTGCCGGGCACCGGAAACATCGGGATAGGTGCAGCATTTAAACTACCATTCAGGAATTGCTCCAACACCTGTTCGGCATCGCCCGCTACCAGCGCATATACCTGTATCCCGTTTCTTAAAAGCAACCGGACTGAAAAATTGCTGATACCGCCGCATATCACCGCCTCCACTCCCTGTTTTTGCAAAAAAGTGCTTCGTCGCAAGACGTTTAAATCGATCAGGGAATAAAGCTCACGGCTCGTCACCTTGCCGTCTTCAACCGTTGCTATCAGTATCTTAGACGCAAAGTCGAAATGGGGGGAAACCCTGTTGTCGAACCGGGGTATCGCGATTTTCATTTCCCTGTCCCTGTCTCCTTTCACACGAAATAAAGAGCAACATGTGTGCCAAGGCGCACGCAACAAAAAATAATTAGGAAGATCAACAAATTAACAGATTGGCCCGGGAACGAACAAAATTTGATTAATTGCATATTGCAATTATTTGCAAAGTCATCATTGCAATGTGCAATTAAATGAGTGAAGTGAGGGGAGGGGCGGTTTGTTGGAAAGCGTTTTGAGCCTCGTTTTTCAGGATTTCGCGTGTCCTGCTTCCGGATGTTTCTGAACCGCCTGAGGAAAACCGCTTTTTCAACAACCGGTCAGGGATGGGTAAGGTTATACTTCTTCATCTTCCTCCAGAGGGTGCTTTTGTTAATGCCCAGTTCTGCCGCCGCGCGTGAGCGATTGCCGCCGTGCCGTTTTAAGGCCTCGATGATTTCATTGGTTTCTGTTTCCTTGAGCCGGCCAAAAGGTTTTGCGACTGAAGCGGATTCTTCCCTGTACATGTTGGCAAATTCCTTCGGCACGTGCTCCCGCTCAATTTGTGAACCGTGGCACAATACCGATGCATGTTCAATGATATTTTCCAGTTCCCGCACGTTACCCGGAAACTCGTAGGCCATGAACATTCGCATCACCTCTGCGGAAACACCCATTATTCGCCTTCCCTTCTTGAGGTTGAACTGATTAATGAAATGGTCGACCAGAAGGGGAATATCCTCTCTGCGTCCGGATAGGGGCGGGAGTTCTATTTTGACCACATTGATTCGGTAATACAGGTCCTCCCGGAAAGTTCCCCGGGCAAGCAGCGCCGACAGGTCCTTATTGGTTGCGGCGATGATGCGCACATTGGCCTTCCGTGGAGAGGTTGCGCCAAGCGGTTCATACTCCCTTTCCTGAAGCACTCTCAACAATTTAACCTGCAGCGCATTGGAAAGCTCGGCAATTTCATCGAGAAACATGGTTCCGCCTTCGGCCCGGGCAAAGCGCCCGGGCTTGTCCTTCTTGGCGTCGGTAAACGCCCCTTTCACATAACCGAAAAGCTCTGATTCCAGCAGGGTATCGGGCAGCGCCCCGCAATTAACCGCCACATAGGGTTTTTTCATGCGAAGGCTCAGGTTATGGACGGCGCGGGCAAAGAGCTCTTTGCCGGAGCCGCTGGGACCCTGAATTAAAACGGTGCTGTCGCTTTCAGCGATGTCGGGGAGCACATCGAAAATTTTATGAATCTCGTGATTCTTGCTGATAATATCCTGGAAGGTATATTGCTTGGATACTTCTTTGCGCAACATTTCAAGTGAAGAAAGATCGCGAAATGTTTCAACTCCCCCGATTACCTTCCCCCGGCTGTTTTTGAGAACCGCGGTGCTGATGCTGACGGAGATGGTTCTGCCCTGGTTATCGACGATACTAATGGGCAGATCGATCAGTTCCTTGCCGGTTTGCAGGGTTTTTTCCAGGGCGCACGCGGTTTGACAAATATTGGCGTGAAGCACATCAAAACACTTCTGCCCGATTGCCTGCTTTTTTGAAATGCCGGTTATTTTTTCAGCCGCCCGGTTGAACGAGGTGATGTTCTTTTCATTATCGATGGTGAAGACCCCGTCGGCCACGCTATCCAAAATAATATCCAGGGAAAGCAACGGCTGGTTATTCCGGGATGGCATTGCGACCTCTTGGATTGCACGAAAACGAGACGGAATTATGGGGCAAAAAGAAACTCTTTCATGAATCGTTCTCCCCACTCTTCGCCGAAATAGCTTTTCAGGGGCGAGCTGCCGGGGTCCTTGTAGGCATAATCGTAGCGGTAATCCTCCAGGTATTTTTCCCGGAGGGCCAGCGCCTGCGGGTCGGTAACCGGCTCCGCTTTTTTTATGCAGTCGCAAAAAACCGAGAGGTATTCTTTAAACGCTTTCTCCACATCGGGAAGGTACTGACCGTCGCACCATCGATAGAGCGCATACCCCGAGTCATACCGCTTGGCCCAGTCATGCACCTCCCTCCGTCCGCCCTCCGCCTGGGGGATGTAGCCGTATCGTTCCGCAATTTCCTTGAGGGGTTCGATGTACCGGTCCATGTATTGTTTTTCTTTTGACAGGGGATGCAGATCAAGCACGGCGATTAAAAACTTGCTGGCGTATACGAAGGTGAATCCGAATATGGGGAAGTCATAAGATGTGCCCGGCGGGATGCTTCCGAAATGGACGGTCATGGAATCCGTGTACCCCATCTCCCCCATGCGGATTCCGCCGGTTTTCGGGCAGCCAAGATACTCGCTTTTGATTACCGCCTCTTTGCTCTTTTCGGTGGAATGCTTGAGCTTGAAATCAGGGTTCATCGGCAGTTCCTTCAATTCGAATACCTCGTTCATTCCTTCACGCAGAATACGGTTAAACCGGATGGAATATTTCTTTTCATCATTCATGGAACATACCTCCTTAAGGGTGTGATAAAGCTCTTTGATTCAAAAATAAGGTCTGGGTAGGGGTGACCGGTCGCCTCTACATGTGGATAAGGATTACAGGGAGGGACGTGCCCTGTCGCTTCCGAAGAGTAAATGCGGCCATGGCGGAGCATGGCCCTCCATCATCAGCAATCATCCGGAGAGGTGATCGCGGGATCCAATAAATTTGACATCCGGATTCGTCGGTCGAGCCTCACAATGACCTCTCTATAGCACCAAATCCCCACGCCTGCCGGTGCCCGGCACGTCCCGCTACTTCCTTGTCCATCGCTGCAACGTCCTGTACACGGTTGCGCCAAGCCTATCACTTTTCGGAACAGCCGCAAAGGATATTTTTTGTCTTTCGCACGGCATTGCGGGCATTGCCTTGCTGGCCGCGGGCGACCGGCAAAAAATTACACATTATTTACAGTTTCATGACAAGATTTACCTCTCCCGCATAGTTCATTCATAATAGCCGGTTATAGTTTGAAGCAAAGACAACAAAAGAACAGCGAAGGGAGGAAACAGCCATGAGAAAAATTTCGTTAACGATCCACATTATCGCAGTTTGTTTGTTGGCCGGAATTCTCCATTTCGGCCAGATACACCATGCATGCATGGAAAATGTTTTATCGATCCAGGGTAGCGTCTCCGGCTATTCCGAGCAGATTCCATGGGTGGTAATGGATCCGGTTGCGGGAGTGCTCCCTTAATCGTTAAAACCTGCCTGCTTACTTCTTGCACCCCCATTTCAGGCAGAACCCTCAGCACTGATGCTGGGGGTTTTTTTATCAGGAAGGATAAAGGGAAAATGTTCCTTTTTGATGACCGCCCCTGTCGCGTCTCCATGATAGGGTTTTTGTATTCAAGCTCTTATCTTCACTGATGTACCGCCCGTGCCGCCAGGGTGTTCAGCAAAGGAGGTGCTCCATGAAAAGAATATGCGTTCCGCTCTTCCTCATGCTTTTTTTGCTACTGCCGCTTACCGGCGCCCATGGCCTTCATGAGGTCGCGCTTGAGGGAGGGAACGGCATCAGCGAAGGATATGCAGAGCGCTATGGAACTGCCGATGCCGCCGGTAACCGCCATTCTGTGTGGCTTTACACCCGGGCCGCGTGCGATTCAATCCGGTGGACCCTGGGGGAGACGACGCACAGCGAGGACCTCACCTGCGGCGCCGCCTCGGGATTTATGGGCGTACCCGAAGGTGTTCATCATGTGGTTATAGAAGGATGCGGGAAACGAATTGCCGCCTACCTCAGCGTGAGAAACGACCTGCATTTGATGATCGAACCGGCTGATTTAAATGCCGGGGGGCGTTGCGAGGCTGACGAAGCACCGGGGGAGGGCGGCCGCTATGATGTCGATTGGGTTGAATCCTTGAGTACCATCTCGCTTATTTCCGAACTCTAGCAGATTGTTGCTCAACAACCGACCAAACCGTTTGAGGCAATGACCTCTTTATACCAGTGGGCGGAGTCCTTCACGATCCGCCTCCCGGTTGGATAGTCTACATACACAATCCCGAACCGCTGGCTGTAACCCGCCGCCCATTCGAAATTGTCCAGGATCGACCAGAGGAAGTAACCGCGCACGTCGATACCCTCCGCGCAGGCGCGCCTGAGCGCCTTCAAGTATCCCCGCAAAAAATGGATGCGCTCCGGATCGTGCACTCCTCCGTCATCGCTCACGAAGTCGTCGCGGGCCATGCCGTTTTCCGTGATGATCAGCGGCAGCTTATACCGCTCGCTGAAAAATTTCGGCGCCCAGTACAGCGCTTCCGGTACGACCGGCCATCCGGATGCGGTGCTAATCGTCCCCGGCGGCAGCTCAACCGCTTCGGGCAGGCCGTTTTCGCCGGCACGGTAGGGTTTTCCGAAATAAACATTGATCCCCAGGAAGTCCAGTGGCTGGCATATAGCGCTCATGTCATTACCGTCAGTGGAAGGCATCGATTGCGCGAAGCGCTCAACTCCGTCCTCCGGATACCGACCGAAGACAACCGGATCAAGCCACCAGGTGACATTGTCGCAATCCTGTCTGGTAATGCTGGAAAACGCCTTGCGGGCTGCCCGAATATCTTCATCACGGTCAGATGCAGGCACTGCGACCTCGTTGGCGGCCACCGCGTAACCGACGCGGGACTCGGTTTTGGAACAGCCGCGGATGGCTTGCACCGCCTTGCCGTGGGCGCGCAGGACATTATGGGCGATGGTGAGAACCTCGGGAAATGCCAGCCGGTCTCCCGGCGCATGGATCCCCTGCTGGTATCCCATGCCCACAAAGATTTGCGGCTCGTTGAGGGTGAACCAGTTCCTGACGCGGTCTGACAGGCGGCCGACCACGGCTTCGACGTAGTCGGCAAACCAGTCGGGGCTTTCCCGTCGGAGCCATCCTCCCGCTTCGTGCAGCTTTAAAGGGTAGTCCCAGTGGTAAAGCGTGGCGAAAGGGGTTATGCCAGCGCGCAGCAGCCGGTCAGTGAGACGGTCGTAGAAGTCCAGTCCCGCCCGGTTGACCGTGTCCTTTCCCGGCGGAATCACCCGGGGCCAGGCGATGGAAAATCGGTAGGCTTTGATGCCGATCTCTTGCATGAGAGCAATGTCATCCGCGTAGCGGTGGTAATGATCGCAGGCCCGGTCGCCGCTCTCCCCCCGGTGTACCGCGCCCGGTTTCCGGCAGAACCTGTCCCAGATGGACGGCCCCCGGCCATCTTCATGGGCGGCACCTTCAATTTGGTAAGCGGACGATGCGGCGCCCCAGATGAAATCCTGCGGAAATGTCATGGGTAAAGCTCTCCCTCTCCGTCCTGCCGGTGCGATGATAATGAGGTTGACACTGCCACGGCTTTCACCTATAGTTCGGCAATCAGCACCGCCATGTTGCAGGCAAAGCATTAACATGCCGGGATGCCGGCATGATTTTTCTTTTTCTTCGGCGATTGGTGCCGGAGAATAGTGCATGCATATGCAGCAACCACCCTGCCGCAATTTCCCCTTCCAGCTCGAAGGCCCTTCCGGTTTACGGGTTCAGGTCAACGCCAACGGTTCCATCCGGCGCATGGACTACCGCGATATCATGCTTAACCTCTTCCTCGGCACCGAGGTTGAGGGCGGACCGGCAAATATCTTTCTACGCCGCCGAACCGAATCAATTGAAGCCATCCCGCTTCTCGGACCGCGCAGCCCGGCGACGGTTCGCGTGGGAAAGCGGTCGATGACCGTCAAAGGTCATTGGCGGGGGATAGACTTCCGCGTTTCTCTGCTCCTGGCAGAATATTTCCCGGCCTGGTTCTGGCATGTGATGCTGGAAAATACCGACAGGGTGGCCGGGACGGTGGACCTGGTCTATGCCCAGGACCTGGCGATTACCGATTACGGCGCGATACGGCTCAACGAGTATTACGTAAGCCACTACGTTGATCATGCGCCGCTCTACCATCCCCGGCTGGGATGGGTGGTGGCGTCGCGCCAGAATCTTTCGGTGGGCGGCCGCAATCCCCTGACCGTCATCGGATCCATTTCAGGCGGCGTCAGCTATGCGACCGACG